>JAFSBJ010000090.1 GCA_017437345.1 Clostridia bacterium
TACCAAAAGCTTCCGCCTTGAAAAATCTCTATTTTCAAGACTTTGAGGTTCACAGAATTTTAGAAATAACAAATTTTATGATAGAATGAGGAAAAAGCGCAGGAAATATTGAGCATATTTCCGAGCATTTTGACGAAATTATATCGAAAATTTGTATTTCCAAAACGAGTTCGGATAATGCTCCAATGGCTATTCATTAAAAAAATTGGAAAGCGGAATACTACCCAAAAGACTGGGAGCAGACATTCTATTTAGAATTCAATCTTATTTTAATATTCCGCTACAGGATATTGTCGACAGAATTTTGAATGATTAATGAATTACTACTATCGTCTTCACCTTTTCGCGCCTTTTTTCTGCCAATTTTAAAATTCTAGGGCGATTATAGCGCTGAATAGCTATAAACTGTCCGTCAAAGAGCATTGCAGCAATGCAGGTTATTAAAAATATGGGGAATTCTCCCCAGATTAAAGCAAATAAAAGAGATGAAAGGGAAATAAGCTCATTCATCCAGTGGTCTGTTTCGGCTTTTGTCATGGTATATGCAATTTGCTCAAAAGAATAGTTTTTTAATGAAAAAAGCCCGGAGTTATATGTAGGCACTTTATTTTTCCATTTTTTAACTTTCAAAAGCTTATATATAGTTTTTTCAAAGCTTCTTTGCCTGAACCATTTCATATTGGGGCTTAGCTTAAAGAGCTTTGTGACATTACCCATTATGATGCGAAGCCACAGCTTCAAGCGTTGGTTAGTTGTACCAACTATTATGTTATCTTCCATCTTCAAAAACAATAGATGATGGGTATTTGGTTTCACTTATTCTGCACTTTGCTTTTATGACTTCTTCCAAATCAATATTATAAATATTAGCAATAGCTATTGCGTAATAAATAACATCCCACAATTCTTCATCTATTGTCCCTTGAATTTGCTCTGAACTTTCGGCTTTTATATTTTTCCTTATTGCCCTCGAAAGCTCCCCAACCTCCTCAGTAAGTTTTAAAAAATAATCCTTGACAAGTTCAGGATGAAAATCTTTTTGTTTTATATAATTCTGTAAGTATTTTACTGATGTTTTTCCGTCCATTCAATTATCCCTTTCGGTTTTTAGCAGTAGTAACAGATGCAATGAGTTTTCTTCTTATTGTTCCACATTTGTTTATCAAAATTTTATATGTATTTTCATCAATTCTGTTTTTTCTGAATAAAAGTTCAAGCCAGTATTCCGTCTCAAAGCATTCTTTCAAGGCAATTTCCAATTTATTTATAAAATCAGCTTTGCTTTGGGCATACTTTGCTTCGTGAAGATTCGCACCTATTGACGATGAGCATCGTAAAAGCTGATTAATATATACTGAACAACCTTTAATATTGTCGCATATATCAGATATTTTTATCGCGAAATCAATAGTTTCTTCTCTTAACAAGTTTTTATTTTCTTTCATCATAACCTCTCCTTTATCGATATACACGCTTTGCGTGTTCGATATATTTTACTGCGTTAAATTCGATATAACCTCGCCTTGCTCGGTTTCCATATGATATAAATCTCGTTTCCGAAGGAAACATATCGAGCCGTCAGGCATATCGAGTTCTAATAGAACATATCGAAAATCTCGCAAGAGATTTATATCGATGAGTGCTTGTTGCGACTTAGTCGCACAACGCACTCACAGTGCGTACTTTGCGGGAATAAATCCACAGCACAAGCCTTTTGGAGCGTATATCCGAATTCTTTTAAAACCTTTAAATCCCTTCCAAGGGTTGCGCTATTACAGGAAACATAAACTATTTTTTCGGGAGAAATGTTGTTTATAAGGCTAAGAAGCTTTTCATCGCACCCTTTTCTCGGCGGGTCAACAACAACCACATCAGCTTTTTCGCCCTTTGATATTAATTCGTCAACCACCTTGGTGCAATCGCCGCAGTAAAATTCTGCATTTGAAATGGAATTTATTTTTGCATTTTCCTTTGCATTATCTATTGCAGGGGGAACGATTTCAACTCCTATAACCTTTTTTGCTCTTTTTGCCATATATAAAGATATGCTTCCCACTCCGCAGTACAGGTCGAAAACGGTTTCTTTTCCTGAAAGACTGGCATATTCTATGGCTTTATTATAGAGCTTTTTCATCTGAGTGGTGTTGACCTGGAAAAAGCTATGGGGAGAAACTTTAAAGAAAAGCTCATCTGTTTGCATAAGTATATGGTCATTTCCCCAGAGGGTGATATTTTTTTCACCTAAGATAACATTTGTTTTTTTTGTGTTGATATTTTGCACAAGGGATTTTAAGCCAAGAGGCATAAGAAGCTGTGCAAGAGAATCAGCATTTTTTATTTTGTTTTCAGAATTGGTTACAAGAACAAGCATCAGCTCACTATTTTCTTCGCTATAGCGGGCATAAATATGCCTTAGATTGCCTTTGTGCTTTTCTTCGTCATAGGCTGAAATATTATTTTTTCTTGCAAAATCAAGAGCTATGGAAACTGCTTTATTTATGACATCATTTTGAATATGGCACATTTCGCAGTCTATAACAGAATGGGATTTTGGTTCATAAAATCCGCAGACAATATCCCTTCCCGATTTTCTTACAGGGAACTGAGCTTTATTGCGATAGAAAAACTCATTGTCGCCCTTGATTATTCCTTCAAATTCAAATTCGTCCGGATTATATGAGCCAAATTTTAAGATATTTGACAGGACAAAATCTGATTTAAATTTAAGCTGACCTTCATAATTCTGATGCATAAGATTACATCCGCCGCATTTTGAAAATACTCTGCAGGGAGGATTTCTTCTTTGGGGTGAAGGCTTTAAAAGCTTTATCATTTTTCCAAAGCCATAGGTTTTATTGAGCTTTGTTGGTCTCACAGTAATTCTATCGCCGGGAATTGCGCCATTAACAAAGAGAGGGTAAGCATCTATCTTTGCTACCCCATCTCCTGATACTGTTAAATCTGTTATTTCACATTCATAGGTTTTGTTTTTATCTATCATTGCATTTCTCCAAAAGTTCCACAGCCAGCTTTGCATTGCGTGAAGCCTTAAGGCGCATTTCTGCGCAGAGACTTTCTGTGGCTTCTTTATTTTCGCCTTCGAAGAAGCGGTCTATTATATGCTTTAATTCTGCCTCGGTTACGCTTTCAACATTGGCTATAAGGCTCTGACGGAAATAATTCATAAATCCGTCTATTTTGGGATCGTATTTTAATGCTATAACCCCTACTCCGCAAGAAACTGCATACACTAAAGAATGAAGACGCATAGCAAGAACAAGAGAAGAATATTTTATTATTCCGATGGTTTCTTCTATGGTGCATGGGGTTTCTATGATGAAGGCTTTTGTTTGCATTTTTGATGCAACAGCTTTTGAGATTTCTATATCCAGAGGATACTGCATAGGCAAAAAGACGATATTTTTATTGTATTTCCCGGAGAGATAATCAAGGCTCAGAGCAAGAGAGCGCTTAAAGCCGGGAGCAAACTGTTTCCAGTCTCTGATGGCAACGCAGATATAATCTCCCGATGGAACACTATTTTCTTTAAAGATGGCATCCACTCTTTTTCTGCTTTCGCCATTAAGACTGATGGCAGGGTCGGCAGTTATTTCAAATGGAATATTTACGCCGAGCTTTTCGATTTCAACAGCTGATTTATCTTCTCTTAAGGTTATGGAATCAACATTTTTATTTATAACCTTTGCAGCTAACCTACGGTTATTTTCTCTATTTACAGGGCCGATACCATTTGCAATCTGCATAACCTTCATTCCGCATTTTTTGGCAAAGGAAATAAGGGTTAAATAATACCAAAGGGATTTTGAGCTTGTTTCGTCCTGAATAAGAGAGCCGCCGCCCGATAAAAGCACGCTTGATTTTTTAAAGGTTTTCCATATGCAAAATGGCGACATTCTTCCCACAGAATCAACACAAAACATACGACGGGTGGCTTTTGGCTTGCGGGATAAAACAGCTATGCGAGATGTCGGATTAAGACACTTTAAATCTTTTATGAGTGCCTTTAAGAGGGCATCGTCACCGCTATTATTAAAGCCGAAATACCCGCTTAAAACAAAGTCATATTTCTTTTTGGCTTTATAGTCTTTTATAATCTGAGAATAAATTTCCATATGGGTTCGGGCAAAGACATCGGCAGAAAATTCTTCATTGACCTTTTTGCATATTGCCTCACCCATTGAATTTATGAGTTCTTTGTTTCCTGAAAGCTCAAGGATTTTTTCTGCCATAGCTTCAAAATCGCCATTTGCAAAAACGAAGCCTGTTTCACCTTCTTTAACAAGAGCAGGAATACCACCGACAGCACTTGCTATCATAGGCTTTTTCATTGCGGCGCCTTCAAGCATTGAATAGGGAAAGCTTTCGCATTTTGAGGTGAGGGTGTTGATATTTATAAAATTTAAAAAGCCATAGATGTCCCTTTCAAAGCCAAGGAATTTAACCACATCTTCCACACCGAGTTTTTTTGCAAGGGCTTTAAGATTTTTTTCTTCGGCACCTGTGCCGGCTATGAGGAAGCGAAGGTTTTTATTTTTTTCATATGCCTTTGCGGCTGCTTTAATAAACACATCCACTCCCTTAACTACATCAAAGCGGGCAGCAATGCCCACATAGCAAAGCTTTTCATCTAGGCTCAGATTATATTTTTTTGCATAGTCTTCCCTGCCTGTTACACTTTGGGGAATTTTTGAAAAATCCATACCGTTATAGACTGTGTAGATGCCATTGGGGCGGAAGTTTCTGTTTATTAGCATATCGCGGAAGGAATGGGAAACTGCAATGAAATAATCAAGTCTTCTTAAAGAAAGGATATTTAGATTTGTAAAGACAAGGCGTTTGAAAATTTCGTCGAAGTCCAGAAGATAATCACTATGCATTGTGGTTACAACAGGGATTGAAAGTCTGCACTTTAAAAACATTGCAATGAAATTAGCCCTTGCACCATGAACATGCAAAAGCTCAATATTTTTTTCACTTATGAAACGATGAATATCATCTACAACGGAAAGGTCGAATCGGTTTTTCTGCAAAAAAAGATGTGAATCAATATCTTTTCCTAAAATCTCCTGATAAAAAGGACCTTTCATAAGGCAGGCAACAGAAACCTCACAGCTTAATTTGAGTTTGTCTAAAAGCTCAAAAAGATGGGTTTTTGCACCGCCTGAGTCACCGCCGCTTATAAGGTGCATAACTTTCATAGATTATCTTTACCTTTCTTTCCCACTGAGTTTTGTTGTGGCAAGAAGGATGCCGGTCATTATCCAGAACATAAACATTACTCTTGGATAAAACCACACATACTCAACTGCAAACACAAATGCCATTCCGCAAAGTGAACCCACTATTGCGGCAATTATTGCCCTTTGCTCTTTGGTGGATTCTGAAACAGAGCTAAAGGATTTTTTCATTAAATATATCATATAGAGCATAAAGCCTATAAAGGCAAATATTCCGAATTCGATTATGATTTCCATATATACCATATGGGAATGAGGGGCTGTGAGCGCCCAATGGTCTGCAAGGGGCAGATAATATTTTTTAAAGGTTACAGGGCCTGCACCAACGCCTGAAACAAAATAGTTTTTAACCATTTGCCAGGTGCCGCGCCATATTAAAAGACGGCTGGCGTTGGAGGTGTCTTTCATTGAGCCTATGGTGAGGACTCTGTCGGTTATGCTTTCTGGAAGGAATGGAATAAGCATTATGCCAAGGATAGCGCAAGGCACCAACAGACGCCAATCGTAGATAAGAAGCATAACAACTGCCGCAATAAATAAAGCCACCCAACAGGAACGGGAATAGCTCATTCCTATTGCAAGAAAATCTACCACAAGAAACATTAAATACAAAAGCTTTTCTCTTATTTTTGGAAGAATAAGAACCAAAGCCGCGGTAGATGGCATTGCAAGAACTAAAAGCTCTGCAAAATTATTGGGGTTGGCAAAGGTTGAAAACACTCTTCCCGGCATTGATGAATTTGCCACAACATCAACAAATTCGGGGTTTACTTCAACGCCGATTATTCTCTGAATTATGCCTATAACCGAGGTTACAAACACCCCTGCGGATATGATTTTAAGGCACAAAATAAGTTTTTCCTTTGAGTTTATGCTATTTGCAAAAAGGAAGGAAAACATTATTGCCGCAAGAAGAAAAAGAACGATTCTTAATGCATCTGCCTTATCGTAGGCATAGGTAAATGAAAAGCACACGAAGATGGTAAAGAAAATAAGATAAAAGCTTTCTTTTTTGAAATTTACTATCTGAGATTTAACATAGCCACTTGCCATAAAATATGCTATAAAGGCAAATGCAGCAAGAACACCATAGAGATTATTCCACACTTCATGGGGGCAGATTATCATAAGACAGATAAAGATTGACAGGCAGGAAGAAAGGGAAAAAATCTCCTTTTTTGTTAGCTTAACAAAAAAGCCCTGAGTTAGAGAACCATTAAATATTTTAAAGATAAATCCTAAAATATTTCCCAATAGAGCTGATGCTATCTTATATGCCCCATTTATCAAAAAGCAGATAAGAGACTTCGAATATGCTCTCTGAACAAAGCCTTCGGATGTTATATATTTTTTTAAAAAGGAAGCATCATAGGAAGCCTTAATAAGCCTAATGATACAGCTTAAAAATCCATAGAGCAGGCTATGAAGAAACTGATTTTTTATAAAGGAAGCAATGTTTTTTAGAAGTAGTAGACTTTTGCTTTCTTTTGCCATATCTTTAAGGCACATAAGAATATACCTGGTCATACAAGGTGTTTGCACTCATGCCACTCCTTTCTTTTTGTTTTTTAAAGCGCTAAGATATTACTCTATAACTTCTATTGCTTTAATTCTGCCATAGAGCTTTGATGAGCCGACTCTTAAGGTAACTGTTTGCCCTACGCTATATTTTGAGTTATCAAATTTTGCACCATACTGATAGGCTGTTCCTTCGCCTTCAAATACAACTGAGCCTGAGCCATAGCCGGGACGGGATGCTTCAACATAGGTTCCGTCGGCTGTTTCGAGCTGAGCATGGGATTTATCGGTAAATTCTTTGCTTACAACCTTTCCAAGGTCAACATCATTTGATTCATCACAAACGGGGTCACCTTCTTTAACATTTTCAAGGGAATACATTGTGGATTCTTCTGTATAGAAGGTCATTCTATAGGTAGCGGAGCTTCCTGAAGCATCTAAAATGCCATTTGAAAGCTGCAAAACAACAAAAGCTACAACTGCAACTAATGCAAGGATTACAACAGCATCAACAAAATTGAATCTGAATTTTTTATTTTCCATTTTTAATTCCTCCGTTTTAGAAATAAAGTTTGTAGGTATCGTCTAAAAGCTTATCTAAATTAAACACTTCATTTACAGCCTTAAAAGCATTTTCGGAATACTTTTTCCAAAGGGCTTCATCTTCCATAAGGGTTTTTATGGCATCGGACATTTCTTCGGTGTCGCCATATTCAACAAGGATACCGCAATCGTTTTCGGCAGACACGATATCGCCATTGCCGCCAACATTTGTGGCGATTATGGGAAGGGATGCATCCATTCCCTCTAAGATTGCAAAGGATAAAGCCTCATAGCATTTTGCACTATTAACATAGAGGTTGCTTATCTTTAAGATTTCGGAAGTATCTGTTCTGAAGCCAAGCTGATAGATAACATCGGTGAGATTTTTTTCTTTTATTAAATTTGTTATCTTATCCCAGAGTTCGCCTTCGCCCAGGATTAAAAGAACAAACTTTTTATTGGTTTTCTTCTTTAGCTTTTCAATGCTGTTTACAAAATACTCAAGCCCTTTTGCGATATTGTAGCGGGCAAGAGTTGTTATAACAAAGGTATCTTCATCTATGCCAAGCTGTTTTCTTAAATCGGGATTGGCAGGAGTATGTTCATAGGGTTTAATGCCATTAAAAATAACCTCGATTTTATCACCGTTTATTCCGTTGGACATTAAGAGTTCTTTGCTTTTATTGCACACACAAATTATCTTGTGGTTATTTTTTGTCATTATTCTATTGGTTATTGTCCAGAAGAAGTTTGCTTTAAGAGTGAGATGGCAGGTGTAGACAACCTTTGTGCCGCTATAGTATTTCTGAGAAAGAAGGGCAATATAGTTTTCTCTTGGATACTGAGCGTGAATAACATCTATATTATTTTCGCGGCAATAATCTGCCAGAATTTTAGCAGCCTTTCTATCAAAGGGATGACGCATATTAAACCTCAGGGTTGGAATTCCCATTGCCTCAACATCCTCGGAGAGCTTTCCGGGAACATTATAGCCAAGATAACACTTAGTGTCTTTGCCTTCATAGGTTTTGATTAGATTATACACATATTTCTCTGTGCCTGCGTTTCCTGCGTAATTAATAAGATATAATACTTTCATCCTTGGTACACCTTCCTTTTGTGTTCGTGTTTTAATTATTTTTGCAGGGTTACCTCCTGCAACTGCAAAATCGGGAACATCCTTTGTTACAACAGCTCCCGCCGCTATTATGCATCCGTTTCCAATGCTTACTCCGGGGAGAATTATTGCATTTGCTCCCACCCACACATCGTTACCGATGGTAACCTTTTTAAGAGGGGCTGTCTGGAGACGCATGGGGCGGTAGATATTTTCTGTTTCGTGGTTGCGGGTGTAGATGCTGACATTTGGTGCTATCATAACATCGTCGCCGATGGATAGCGGACCTGCTATGCGGCAGTTGGTGCCTATGCCGGAATTATTGCCTATTTCGATTTCTCTTCCGGAACCAAAGAACACTCCATGCTCAATGTTGACATTTTTGCCCATTTTCTTAAAAATTCCCCGGCAGAAAAATCTGCGGA
>JAFSBJ010000091.1 GCA_017437345.1 Clostridia bacterium
GCTGTATTGTTAATGGTGCAGAATGTGAGCCATATTTAACATCTGACTACAGAGTAATGCTCAAATCAAGTGATGTTATTATTGAAGGTCTTCTTGAAATTATGAATATTCTTGGCGTTAAAAAGGCATACATCGGTATTGAAGATAATAAGCCTCAAGCAATTGAAGCAATGAAAAACGCTGCCAGAAATTATAAAGGAATTGAGGTATGCACTTTAAAAACCAAGTATCCTCAGGGAAGTGAAAAGCATCTTATAAAAGCCATAACCGGGAGAGAGGTTCCAAGCGGAAAGCTTCCGGCAGATGTGGGCGTTGTTGTTAATAATATCGACACCTGTACAGCTATCTATAATGCAATTAATTTCAGACAGCCTGTTTTTCACAGGGTTGTTACTGTTGCAGGCGGTGCAGTTGGGAAGCCGGTCAACTTCTGGGTAAGACTTGGAACAAGCTTTGAAGATATATTAAATGCCGCAGAATATGACAAGAATAAGGCAAAGAAAATAATTATGGGCGGTCCTATGATGGGTATTGCTCAGTCAAGCGTTGGTGTGCCTTCTATCAAGGGAACATCAGCTATACTTGCCTTTAATGAAGAAGAAGTTAGCCTGAGAGAAGAAACAAACTGTTTCAGATGCGGAAAGTGCGTTGAAAACTGCCCGATGGGTCTTGTTCCTGTGCAGCTTAACGCATATGCAAGAATAAATGATACAGATACCTGCCTGAAATATGATATTATGGATTGTATTGAATGTGGTGTTTGTTCCTTCAACTGCCCTTGCGGCAATCATATAACTCAGAGAATCAAGCTTACTAAAAAGAAAATTGCGGCAAGCCGCAGCAAGAAATGAGGTGTTAGAGATGGACGATAAATTATTAGTTTCTTATGCCCCTCACATAAGAGGCAAGGAAAATGTTTCACATATTATGCGTGATGTTATTATTGCGCTTATGCCGGCTTTTATTGGTGCTATATACTTTTTTGGAATGAAGGCACTTATTGCCACAGCAACATCAGCAGCATTTTGCGTGCTTTTTGAATATCTCTGGAATAAGATTACAGGAAAACCCAACTCCTGTGGTGATTTAAGTGCAATTGTAACAGGTATTCTGCTTGCATTCTGTATGCCTGCCAACATTCCCCTATATATGCTTATTATCGGTGATGCATTTGCAATAATCGTTGTTAAATGCTTTTATGGCGGACTTGGACACAATTTCGTTAACCCCGCCCTTGCAGCAAGAGCATTTCTTCTTGCATGCTGGCCGATTGCGATGACATCTTATCCTACTCCATACGACAGTTTTGGCTTATTCGGTTCTGCAAATGCTGTATCGGGAGCTACTCCCCTTGCGGTTATAAAAGGACTTGAAGGTGCCAGCGTGTCGTCTTTATGGAATTTATTTTTTGGATATGTGAGCGGATGTATTGGTGAGGTTTCAGCATTTTTACTTATTATTGGTGCTGTGTATCTACTTATAAGAAGGGTAATAAACCTGATTATTCCCCTTACATACCTTATTACGGTTGGTCTTTTTGGTGTTGCCTTTTCCGATTTTGGATTTTTATTCCATATCTTCAGCGGAGGAATTGTGCTTGCAGCATTCTTTATGGCAACAGACTATGCAACAAGCCCTGTTTCTCATATGGGGCAGTTTATCTATGCTATAGGAGCAGGAATCATAACAGGTGTTATCAGAATATTTGGCGGATACCCCGAAGGCGTTACATATGCAATT
This sequence comes from Clostridia bacterium, assembly GCA_017437345.1. The sequence goes on from JAFSBJ010000091.1 coordinate 1,741, forward strand.
CTTATAATGAACATTGTGACTCCCCTGCTTGACAAATACATTAAACCTAAAAAATTTGGTAAGGCGGTGAAAGCAAATGGATAAAACAAATAACAAAGGCTTTATAATTAAGCTAAGTCTAATTCTTTTTGCAATCACCTTTATTGCAACACTTCTTCTGACACTTTGCAATTATGTTACAAAGGACAGAATAGAAATGCTTGAAAAGCAAAATGCCGAAGAAGCAAAGCGGGCTGTTATTGCAGATGCAGAATTCAGAATTCTTACTTTGGATAATGATATTTTAAATAAGCACAAGGATTGCGGAGAAATTGAAGCATTCAGAGCTGTCAGGAATGGAAAATTTGCAGGATACTGCATTAATGTTCATCCATCAGGATATATCGGAACGATTAATATGATTGTTGGAATTAATCCTGATTTAAGCTTTTCAGGAATAAAAATTGTTTCTATGAGTGAAACTCCGGGGCTTGGTGCAAAAGCCACAGACGAAGCTTTTTACGGTCAGTTTTCTGAGGGTAAAAAAGGAAAGCTCAGTGTTGTGAAAAATGTGAAGTCTCCTGCTGAAAATGAGATTAATGCAATAAGCGGAGCAACTATCACATCAAGGGCTATCACCGAAACAGGTGCAAACTGTGCGTTGGAAATCGCAAAAGAACTAATAAAGAAGGAGGGTGAAATCCTTGAAGGAAAACAGTAATTTAAGTGTTTTGAAAAATGGAATCATAACAGAAAATCCTACATTTATACAGCTTCTTGGAATGTGCCCTACTTTAGCTGTTACAACATCTCTTATTAATGCAATTGGTATGGGGCTATCGGCTACCTTTGTTTTGATTTTTTCAAACCTTGTTATATCTCTTATAAGAAAGTTTATACCGAGCAAAATCCGAATTGCTTCTTATATTGTTGTTATTGCTGCATTTGTAAGCATAATAGAAATGCTTTTAAAAGCCTACTTGCCTGCAATTTCAGATGCACTTGGATTATTTATACCTCTTATAACAGTTAACTGCATTATTCTTGCAAGAGCAGAAAGCTTTGCCTCAAAAAACAAGCCTGTTCCTTCTATGTTTGACGGATTGGGAATGGGTCTTGGTTTTACTCTTGGCTTAAGCATTTTAGGAAGCGTGAGAGAGATACTTGGTGCAGGAACAATTCTTGGAATATCGTTATTCGGTCAGTCATTCCAGCCGGCACTTATATTTATACTCCCTCCCGGAGCATTTTTGGCGCTCGGAATTATACTTGCAATATACAATATGATTAAAGACAAGAAAGGAGCTGCAAAATAATGAGTTATTTAAAAGAGTTTATGTCGCTTGCAGTTCTTGGTCTTTTTATTGAGAACTTTGTTTTGGTTAAATTCTATGGAATATGCCCATTCCTTGGAGTTTCCAAGAAAACCGGCACCGCTCTTGGAATGGGAATGGCTGTTACCTTTGTTATGGTGCTTGCTTCTCTTTTGACCTGGCTTGTTGAAAGATTTATTCTTGTTCCGCTTAATGTGGAATATCTGCAGACTATTTCATTTATTCTTCTTATTGCGGCGCTTGTTCAGTTTGTTGAAATGTTTGTGGCAAAAACTGTGCCATCGCTTTATAATTCTCTTGGAATATATCTTCCTCTTATAACAACCAACTGCGCAGTTCTGGGAGTTACTCTACTGAATGTTCAGAGAGATTATTCCCTATTTCAGACACTTAGTTTTTCATTCTGGTCGGCTCTTGGTTTTACTCTTGCAATATTCCTTTTTGCCGGAGTGAGAGAAAGACTGGAAACATCTGACATACCAAAATATCTTAAAGGATTTCCTATCGCTCTTATAACAGCAGGTATTCTTGCTATGGCGTTTCTGGGATTCCAGGGATTATCATTTTAAAGGAGGGAAAGGCACATGCTAAGTGAAATTTTATATCCGGCACTGTCGATTGGTGCTATAGGGCTGTTTTTTGGCGCAGTTCTTGCCTTTGCCTCAATAGTTTTTAAGGTTGATAAAGATGAAAGAATTGACCTTATAAACGAAGAACTTCCCGGTGCCAACTGCGGCGGTTGCGGATATGCAGGTTGCTCTGCTCTTGCTCAGGCTATTGTTGAAAATGGTGAGAACCCAGGCAAATGTAATCTTATGACACAGGAAAAAGCACAGATTATAGCTTCAATAATGGGCACAGAAGCTGCAGCAGTTGTTAATAAAACCGCAGTTGTTGTATGCGGTGGAAAATGCGACATATGCGAAAACAAATGTGAAACATATGGAATTGACGACTGCTACACAGCAGCACAGTTTGGAACAGGACCTAAAAACTGCGAATACGGATGCATGGGACTTGGAAGCTGCGTTAAGGTATGCCCCGAAAATGCTATATCTATTATTGACGGAATTGCTTTTATTGACAAGGAAAAATGCATAGGTTGCGGAAAATGCGAAAGCGAATGTCCGAAATCAGTTATAAAACTTGTTCCTGATAAAAGGCTTGCTATTGTGAAATGTATGTCAAAAGATAAAGGCGCTATAGTTAAAGACTACTGCAGCGCAGGATGCATCGGATGCAGAATTTGTGAGAAAAAATGCCCCAAAGAAGCCATTACTATTGAAAACAATCTTGCTATTATTGATAACGAAAAATGCGTTGGATGCGGTATATGCGCAAAGGAATGCCCCAAGGGTGCTATAGAAATGATTAATATATAAAACAAAAAATCTCCTGTTCTTTTTACAGGAGATTTTTTAAAAATTATATTTCGTTCTCTTTTTCTATAAGCTCATCGAGACCTCGTTCTACATCAGCTAAAAAGCTTTTCCACTGTGATGAATCGAGAACTTTACCATTTACTATGTCATTATAGACTGAATGGTTTGATACTTGATTTTGAGCTTTTTTCCATTAACCGCCTTTCCTGATTCACTGCATAATAATACAGATTAATAAACAAAAGCAATCTACCCTGTCTGAGCAAATTGCTTTTATTTATATTATTAAAAATTAATCATCTATGCTATTATCTGTTGCTCTTGCGTAGATTTCATTCACCTCATCTGAAGGTGCTTTATCCAAGAGAGTCACAACAACAGCTGATATAGCTCCTATAAAGAATCCGGGAATGATTTCATAGATACCTGTTAATGAGGTGAGAGAAAGACCACCGGAAACAGGCAACCACAGCCAGAGCATATCAACACAAGCTCCAACAAGGATTCCGGCTACAGCACCTTTATATGTAAATCTCTTCCAGAAAAGTGAAAGAAGAACTGCAGGACCAAAAGCGGCACCAAAAATGCCCCACGCATTTGATACAAGATCCATAATTGCCTGAGCTGCTTTTCCCTTGCTGCTTGCGATAAAATAAGCAACAACTGAAATAACAAGAACTATAATACGACTAACCCAGAGCATTTCCTTATTTGAGGCATTTTTTCTGATAAGGGGCTTATAAAGGTCACTTGAAAATGATGATGCGGCAACGAGAAGCTGAGAATCGGCTGTTGACATTGATGCTGCAATTATAGCTGCCAAGAGAAGGCCGGCGATAAATGCGGGGAATACATCTCTTGCAAGCTCAACAAAAATAAGAGACTGTTTTCCTTCAGAAAGAAGAACCTTTGAGAGGTCTGTTCCATTTGAATACACAAACATTCTTCCGAAATATGCGATGATGATTGTTGCTGCAAGGGAAAGAACAACCCATATAATTGCAACTGTTGCTGATTTTTTAACCATTGATGGCTTTTCGATAGCCATAAATCTAACGATAATATGAGGCATTCCAAAATAGCCAAGACCCCAACCGAGACCAGAAAGAACATCCTGCCAGCTTGCATTAAAGAAATTAGCAACAAATTTAAATTCTTCACCATTAGGACCTGAATACACCGTCTGGAGAGCTGATGCGTCGAGTTCTTTTGTGAAACCAACTACAACAGGAACAATCAAAAGTGCTGCTATCATAAGAAGCCCCTGGAAGAAATCTGTCCAGCAAACTGCATTGAATCCACCGAGGAAGGTATAGACAACAACAATAGCGGCAAAGATAAGCATCGCTGTTGATTTTGAAAGCTCAGGAACAAGAGTTGTGAAAACATCGGAACCTGCAACAAAAGCTGATGCAACATAGATTGTGAAGCATACTAAAAATACAACTGCACAAATAATACTTACAGCATGGCTTTTTGATGCAAAACGATTGGAAAGATACTGAGGAAGAGTTATTGCATCGCCGGATGCTTTTGAAAACTTACGAAGCCTTTTAGCAACGAGAATCCAATTGGCAGCTGTTCCGATTGCAAGACCGATACCTATCCATGCCTGACCAAAGCCGAATGCAAGGATGCTACCGGGAAGCCCCATAAGAAGCCACGCACTCATATCAGATGCCTGAGCACTCATTGCTGTAACCCAAGGACCCATTGCACGACCGCCTAAAAAATAATCTTTTTCACTAACATTCTTTGATTTAAAGAAAAAGAAAATACCAATGGCAAGCATTGCCACAAAGTATAAAACAAATGCAAAAATATCCATTTCATTATTCTCCTTTGTTATTTTTTCGCACCATATGATTATAGCACATAAAAACGCAAAAATCAATAGAGAACAAAGTATAGACTATGTTCTATACTTTGTTCTCTATTGATTTAATTATTTTTGATAAATGCTGAATTAAATTACCATACTTTATTTAAGACGAATTTCCGACAAAAACATAGGCATTGCCTTTTTGGCATAACTGCAGAGAGAATATTCCCCATTACACAGACACCAGTCATAAATAAGGCTGCGCTCACATATGGCATAGAGCTTTACAATCTCTTTTGCTGTCATATCATTTTTGAGTTCGCTATTATTCTGACCTTCGGTAACAATCTGACGAAGAAGCTTATAGTACAGTCTTTTATTATCTAAAAGATGCTTCTCACCTTTTGTTATAAGCTGGGTGGAATAAAGTCTTGTTAAAAGGTCTATATCTATGCGCTGTTCTATCATTGAAAAGAGTTCACCGTTTAGATACATAAGCTTTTCAAAGGATGTCATTCCCTGGGGAAAGCTATTTTGAAGTCTGGCATATTCTTCATCGAAAATATAAGACAGCGAACCTAAAAGCGCATCTTTTCCTTCAAAATAATGATAGAAGGAGCCTTTTGAGGTTCCGGATTTTTCAATTATTTCTTCAACAGTTGTGTCTTCGTAGCCTTGCTCATAGAATAAATCCCAAGCTGCATTAATTATTTTTCCTTTGGTGTTTCTGTCATTTTTCTTTGACATAGTATTTCTTCCTTTTAATATATATTTCTACTACAATTTATCATACACTGCGTAATTATGTCAATAACAAAGAAAAGCACTGCTTAAAATAAGCAGTGCTTTTCACGCGCCGCAGAGAATTCGAATCCCTGACCTTCTGATCCGTAGTCAGACGCTCTATCCAGCTGAGCTAGCGGCGCATATCAACAACATTTGATATTATAGCACAACCAGAAAATAAAATCAAGTGTTATTTTTAAATTTTATTAAAAAATTTGCAAGGCTGCTAAAAAGCAGCCTTACATACCTTAAAATTATTTGCCTCTTGCAATTCTAATGTTTTCAACAAATTTTTTGGCAGTTTCTGTGATGAGTTCATAGTTACCTGTTGCAGCGCCTTTTGTTAATGCACCGCCTGCGCCAACAGCTACAACACCTGCTTTAATCCATTCGCCAACATTATCGGCATCAACACCACCTGTGGGCATTATATTTGCCTGAGGAATAGGACCTTTGATAGCTTTAACCATTCCGGGGCCAAATGCATCACCGGGGAAAAGTTTTATAATATCACAGCCAAGCTCTAATGCTCTTACAACATCATGGATTGTCATGCAACCGGGCATACAGGGAATTGCATATCTGTTGCAAAGCTTGATTGTTTCTTCGTCAAAATAAGGGCTTACGATATACTGAGCACCTGAAAGAATAGCAATACGAGCTGTTTCGGCATCAAGAACTGTGCCTGCACCTAGGATGATATCATTATCGCTATAGTGATTTGAGAGTTCTTCTATAACCTTATGAGCCTTGGGAACAGTAAATGTCATTTCAATAGCAGGAACACCGCCGGCAATACATGCATCGGTGATTTTCATTGCTTTTTCTGCATTTTCTGCTCTTACAACAGCAACGATACCAACATCTTTTATTCATTGAATTACAGTTTGTTTATCCATTTTTTTGCCTCCTTGCAAAATTATGTTTTCTATGGTAGTATTATAGCATATTGCCATTAATTTGTCAAAGCCCAGATAAGATATTTTGGCAAATAAATACCATATTTTAATTATTTAAGTTTTGATATGGTTATTGTATAATTATAATGTTAGCCATTGGAGTATTATCCGAACTCGTTTTGGAAATACAAATTTCCGATATAATTTCGTCAAAATACTCGGAAATATGTTCAATATTCCCTGCGTTTTTTCCTCATTCTATCATAAAATTTGTTATTTCTAAAATTCTGTGAACCTCAAAGTCTTGAAAACAGTGATTTTTCAAGGCGAAAGCTTTTGGCAATACAAGGTATGGCGAAAGCGACAACGAAGAAAAAGCCTTTTTTCATGGCTTTGAGGCGCGTTCGGATAGTACTCCAATGGCTACAAATCATATGAAAGGTTAAATACAAATGAAGAAATCAATTTTTGCAATTATATGCTTACTTACACTTTTAATTTCTCTTATTCCCCCTTCAAGCAGTTTTGCATTTGAGCAAAACACAGCCAAGGATATTAATTTCCATTGGGCAGAAAAAGAACTTGAGATGCTTAAATCTCTTGGAATAATGAATGGATATGGCGGGCTTATGATGCCTGATTCCAATATTACAAGAGGAGAATTTACTGCACTTATTGTGAGAGCTTTTGCAATTGAAGCAAAGGATGAAAGCCTGAAATTTTCTGATGTTCAAAAAGAGCATATATTCTTTAGTGAGATAAACGCTGCACACACAAATGGCATCATTGGCGGCTTTCCAGACGGAAGCTTTAAGCCGGAAACAAACATAACAAGAGAGCAGATTATGCTTATTTTATCAAGGCTTACAGATGACAAAAGCACAGAAATTGCAGTTTACAAAGATATTGGGAAAAATTACAGCTATATTAAGGAGCTTTCAAAGGTCAGCGCCGATGATATAATCGGCGGATATCCGGATGGCTATTTTAAACCATATAACAACA
>JAFSBJ010000092.1 GCA_017437345.1 Clostridia bacterium
CTTCTTTGCGAAATAGAAAAAAAAGGCATAGAAATTGCCTATGTGACTCTTCATGTTGGTCTTGGCACCTTCCGTCCTGTTAAGGTTGAAAATGCCGAAGAACATAAAATGCATTCAGAATTTTTCGTTATAGATAAAGAAAATGCCGATAAAATAAATAGGGCAAAGCAAAATGGCGGCAGAATAATATCTGTCGGCACAACCTCAACCCGCGTTCTTGAAACAGTTGCATCAGAAGACGGAGTGTTAAAAGAGCAAAGCGGCTGGACAGACATCTTTATCTATCCGCCCTATAAATTCAAATGCGTTGATTGTCTCATAACAAATTTCCATCTTCCCGAATCAACTCTTTTAATGCTTGTAAGTGCATTTTCCTCAAAGGAAAATATTATGCGTGCCTATGAGATTGCAGTTAAAGAAAAATATCGTTTCTTCAGTTTTGGCGACGCGATGTTTATTAAGTGATTTTATAGTTGAATGGAGTAAGTGTATGTATCAGGACCCTTTTAAAGAATATATAAAACAATCCGAACCCAATAAAAGGGATAAGGGTTATGCATGGAGCACAGCTATAGGTCTTCAAGCGGTTGACGGTCTTAAACCATCGAAGCATCTGGTAAAGACTGCCATTGAAAATATTGAAGGTTATATAACAATAGAAGATGCCGAAAAACGGATAAACAGCTATTATGAAACAACCGCAAAAAGAAAAGATGATGACAGAACAGAGGAAGCTGATAAGGTTTCGGTTCGAATTGCTTCAATTCTTTCTGAAAAAGCCTTTACATTTTCGCCAAGTGAGTATATAGGAATCCATAAAAAACTCTTTTTTGGAATTTATAAACATGCCGGTAAAATAAGAGATGTGAATATCACCAAAAAGGAATGGGTACTTGACGGAGAAACTGTGCTTTATGGTAATGCAGCAGAACTCAGACAAACTCTTGAATACGACTTTGAACAGGAGAAACGATTCAGCTATAAAGGTCTTTCTCAGAATGAGATAATTGAACACTTGGCACAATTCATATCAAGACTTTGGCAGATACACATCTTCGGAGAAGGAAACACGAGAACAACAGCAGTTTTCTTTATTAAGTATTTAAGGTCATTAGGATATGATGCAACAAACGATATATTTGCTGAAAATTCCTGGTATTTCAGAAATGCTCTTGTAAGAGCAAACTACACAAACCTAAAAAAGAATATTCATGAGACAACAGTTTATCTTGAGAAATTCATTAAAAATCTGCTGTTTGGAGAAACAAATGAACTTAAAAACCGACATCTGCATGTAAATAGTCTGTTTGATGAAAATGTCGGTGTAAATGATGAAAATGTCGGTGTAAAATTAAATAAAACACAGACAAAGATTGCTGAGATTATAAAAAACAACCCCAAAATAACAATTGAAGAAATGGCAAAATATGCAGGCGTTGAAAAAAGAACAATCGAAAGAAATATCAAAACGATGAAAGAAAAAGAAATTATAGATAGAGTTGGTGCCGATAAAAACGGACTTTGGATTTTAAAAATCTGATTAGTGTTTAAGATTTTTTATCCATTGTTTTGAAAATGTATGATATAGTTACGAGGTGAAAAAATGCAGACGAAACGAGACATTTCCATAGACCTTATAAAATCAATCGCAATAGTTTTTGTTGTGATAATCCATAGCTGCACATTTTCTTCGCCTGTCCTGTCTTTGGGCTGGATGTCGTCTCTTTTGTGGCGTTTGGTTTCAGGAAGCGCAGTTCCTCTATTTTTAATGGCAAGCGGAGCTGTTATGCTAAGTCACGAGAGAAATCTTAGCTATAAAAAGCTCTATTTTAAAAATATTTTGAGAATAATAATTGCAATGCTTTTCTGGGGCTTTGCCTATAAGCTTTATCATCTTTATGATGCAGGAATGGTAAATGGGGAAAACATTCTGAAAGCCCTTAAAGAGCTTGTGTTTTTTAACCACGAGTTTCATTTCTACTATATGCATATGATTCTTATTGTCTATATATTTCTCCCTGTAACAAGAACTATAGCAGCCGCATCGTCAAAAAATGGTTTGCTGTATTTTCTCATTCTGTGGTTTGCATTTGCTATAGTGTATCCAACGGTATGGAGATATTATCCCTTCAATAATTTTGGCGGTATGACCACAATGTATGGCATAAACCTTACCTATGCATCAATCGGCTATGGCGTTTTGGGATATTATCTTAGAAAATATCCAGTAAAAAGAATGTATTCTGCAGTTTTGTTTGCGTCAGGTTTTGTTCTTAGTTTTGGTCTAACATGTTTTAAGTCTGCCGAGGCAGATGTTTTGTATGAACATTTTTTAGCAGGTAACGGAGTGCCTGTGTGTCTTATGGCAGCAGGATTATTTTCCTTTATAGCATCTGTAGAGTTTAAAGAAACACCTGCATCAAAAGCTATATCATATATCTCAAAATCATCATTCTGCATTTATCTTGTGCATATGCTTGTTATGTATGTTTTAAAAAACAATGCTGTCGACACAAGCTTTGCCCCCAAGATTGTTTCCATCCCCGTGTATGCTTTTGTTATTTTGATGATTTCAATTGCAATATATTTTGTTTTGTCAAAAATTCCACTCATTAAAAAATGGCTTATATAAGAGCTTTAAAAGGACTGATATATTTTGTATAAACTCTTAAAAAAAGACGGACTTGCCCGCCGCGGCACATTTACCACACCCCATGGCGTTATCCAGACACCGGTGTTTATGAATGTTGGCACAATTGCTGCCATAAAGGGTGCAGTATCTTCAATGGATTTAAAGGAAATCGGATGTCAGGTTGAGCTTTCCAATACCTACCATCTCCATGTGCGCCCCGGAGATAAGCTCATAAAGGATTTGGGCGGTCTTCATAAATTTATGAATTGGGACAGACCGATTTTAACCGATAGCGGCGGATTTCAGGTCTTTTCTCTTGCCGGACTTCGCAAGATAAAGGAAGAAGGCGTGTATTTTAATTCCCATATCGACGGAAAGAAAATATTTATGGGACCTGAGGAAAGCATGCAGATTCAGTCAAATCTTGCCTCCACCATAGCAATGGCTTTTGATGAATGTGTGGCTTTGCCGGCTGAATATAACTACGCCAAAGCATCCCACGAAAGAACAATCCGCTGGCTTGAAAGATGCAAGGCAGAAATGGAAAGATTAAATTCCCTTCCCGACACAATAAACAAAAATCAGATGCTCTTTGGCATAAATCAGGGGGCAACCTTTGATGATTTAAGAATAGAAAATATGAAAAGAATATCTGAGCTTGACCTTGATGGCTATGCCATAGGCGGTCTGGCAGTAGGGGAGACAACAGAAGAAATGTATCACATCTTAGATGTAACCCTCCCGTTTGCCCCCGAAAATAAACCTCGCTATCTGATGGGGGTTGGCACTCCCATAAATATCTTAGAGGCAGTAGACAGAGGCATCGACTTTTTTGATTGTGTAATGCCAAGCCGAAATGCCCGTCATTGCAACCTCTTTACAAGTGAGGGAGTTATGAATCTTAAAAACGAAAAGTTTGAAAGAGATTTAAGACCAATAGACGAGAGCTGCTCGTGTCCTGCCTGCAAAAATTATTCAAGAGCATATATACGCCATCTTTTTAAAGCAAAAGAAATGCTTGCAATGCGCCTTTGCGTTCTTCATAATCTTTATTTCTATAATAAGCTTATGGAGGATATCCGCAAGGCAATAGAAGACGGAAACTATAAGGAATTCAAAGCAAAGAGAATAGAAAAATATTCTCAGAGGGTGTAGATTATTGTTTACCGAACTATTCTACGCTGTAGAGACAGCCCTCCTTGCCTAAAGGAGGGGGGACCGTCGGAGACGGTGGGAGGATTCAAAAATACTCATAGTTATACATTTTTAACATGTTTGAATAACGAATCCCTCAGTCTTTGCCTACGGCAAATCCAGCTCCCTTTAGGCAAGGGAGCCTTTCGCTCTAGTGTCAAACTCACCTATAAACAATAATTTGTCTTACGCTCAAAATAAAAGTTATAAAAAAATAAATGTTGATTTTTTTAAACCGATAGTGTATAATAATTTATTATCTTATAGTAACTTCAGGAGGTACTACTATGAACTTTTTAGACTTAACAGCCTATGCGGCTCCTGCTGCAGGCGCAGCTCAGGGAACAGGAAGTATGATTTCTGCATTTCTTCCATTTATTCTTATCATTGCTATAATGTATTTTCTTATGATAAGACCTCAGAAGAAAAAAGAAAAATTAAAACAGGAAATGCTTTCTCAGCTCATCGTCGGCGATAAGATTTTAACCATTGGCGGTATCCACGGTAAAATCGTATCTGTTAAAGATGATATCCTCGTTATCGAAACAGGTGAAGCTTCCAATGAAAAGAAATCCTATCTCAAAATTACCCGTTGGGCAGTAAGCGAAGTAACCAAACCCGGTGAAGAACCAAAGGATAAAAAAGAAGAAGCCACAGAAATTGAAAAATTAAACGACAACGAATAATAGTCTATAATGTAATAAAACGCGGATCCCCCGAATATTATATACAAAATATTTTTATTCGGAGGGATTTGCTGTGTCAGATATTATTTCTGTATCATCCGGCTCCGGCACCGGAATTTTTCGTGTTATGTTAAAGGGAGTTAAATTCAGCATCATATCATATGTAATTTCCTTTGTTCTTCTGCTGATTTTAGCAGCCCTTATAGTATACACCAATACCCCGGAAAGCATTTGCACCCCCGGTGTGGATGCAATACTTTTAATAGGCGCATTCATATCAGCCTTTCTCACAGCACGCTGTCTTAATTCAAAAGGTCTTTTATGCGGTTTTTTTGTGGGTGCTTTTAATATCATCCTGCTTTTTGGAATGGGCGTGTTATTTACGACTGCTCCTTTTTTAACAGCATCAAAAGCTCTCTTTGTTCTCTATGGCGGAATCGCCGGTGCTCTTGGCGGTATAATAGGTGTCAACACCGGGAAAAATTAAAATACATACTTTTTACATAAAATAATTCAAGGAGGATTACCAATGAAAGCAAAAAGTATTATTAAGTTTGCATCAGTTTGCGTAATAATTGCAATTCTTGCATATGTTGCCGCATTTGGTGTTTCATTTATGGGTAAAACCATCACAGCTTCATTTGATGAAGATTTCGGAATAAAGAAAGGCTTCGACCTTGCAGGCGGTTCGGTAATAGTTTTCGAACCTGATGTAAAGGATATGGATTCAGTAGCAGCTGAGGATATTTCTGCAGCTGTTGCAGCGCTTCGTCTTCGTCTTGACAGTAACGGTCTTAACGAAGCCACAGTTTCCGAGCAGGTTACCGACGATGTTAAAAGACTTCGTGTTGAAATTCCTGCTGTAACTGATCCTAACGAAGCTATTCAGTATCTTGGAGCAATGGCAAGTCTTTCATTTAAAGACTACCAGGGCACAGAAATCGTTAATGGAACTCATGTTGTAAATGCTCAGGGTGTTTATGATCAGCAGACCAATGAGCCTGTTGTTCAGCTTGAATTCTCAAGCGAAGGTCAGCGCCTTTTTGCTGAAGCAACAGCCCGCATCAAAGGTCTTCCCGATGGCAATAACTACATCGCCATCTTTGTTGACGGTATTGAGATTTCAAGACCTTCTGTTGATGTTGTAATCAATCAGAACACCTGCATTATTCAGGGCGATTTCACAACAGATGC
>JAFSBJ010000093.1 GCA_017437345.1 Clostridia bacterium
AAAAAAAGAAAATCACAATCGACTGCAGATTTTATAATGTTTATGCAGGTGGCCAAAGATTCATTTTGTCTTATTTTAGCTTTGTCAGAAGATAAAGATGAAAAAACAGATCCAAGATGCATATCAGCTGTATGAAGAATTCTTATTTTATTCATATCTGTCCTCCATCTGCATTTAGCATATATTTACATAATATTTTATCATTATATAGGGTAAAAGTCAATAAATCGCTTCCTTTAGATTGACAAAAAAAATGCAGTTTGATATAATAAAACATTATATTCTGGTGTATTATTCTTGAAAGGATGATTTTATATGAAAATAGCTTTTTCAACTCTTTGTTGCCCCAACTACGACTGGAAAGAAATCTTTTCAATGGCAACAGACCTTGGCTTCGACGGTATTGAAGTCAGATATATAAAAGAGGAAGAAGCGCTATCCCCTTTTTCTGTTGAAAAATGTGACAGCACAGCTGTTATGCTGAAAAAAGCAAAGATAGAAATTCCATGTCTTTCAACAGGTGGCTGTATAAAACATGATAACTGGAATGAAAACAAAGAAGAAATATTAAAATATATAAACATTGCTCCAAAAGTTGGTGCAAAATATATAAGAATTCTTGGCGATATTCACGCTGAGCCTGAGGGAGAAGTTAACGACGATATAGTTGCACAAAGAATTAAAGAAATTGCTCCGGAAGCTGAAAAAAACGGAGTTATTCTTCTTATTGAAACAAACGGTGTTTATGCCGACACTCAAAGACTTGCCAACCTTTTAAATGACATAGCAAGCGATAATGTTGCAGCTCTTTGGGATGTGCATCACCCATATCGCTATTTCGGTGAATCTGCTGAAACAACTCTTACAAATCTTGGCGCATACATAAAGCATGTTCATGTTAAGGATTCTGTGATGGATAATGGAAAAGTAACCTATAAGCTTATTGGCGAAGGTGATATTCCTCTCGATGATATTATGCTTGCTCTTAAATCCATCAACTATGAAGGCTATGTTACTCTGGAATGGGTTAAGAGATGGAATTCTGAGCTTTCGGATGCCGGGGTTATTTTCCCGAAATTCGTTGACTTTATGCAGACCTATACATCCTCCGAAAGAAAAAACACCAGACTTCAGGATAATCTCAGCGGCACAGGAAAATATGTTTGGCCAAAAGAAACCATTATCGACCTTACCTTCCCTCAGATTCTTGACAGAATGGTAGAAGAATTTCCCGAACAATATTGCTTCAGATACACAACCTGTGACTACACAAGAACATATTCTCAGTTTAAAGACGATGTTGATACCTTTGCCCGCTCTCTGATTGCTCTTGGTGTTCGTCCCGGAGATCATGTTGCTATCTGGGCAACAAATGTGCCTCAGTGGTATTTAACATTCTGGGCAACAGTTAAGATAGGTGCAGTTCTTGTTACAGTTAACACAGCTTATAAGATATACGAAGCAGAATATCTTTTAAAACAATCAGACACACATACTCTCGTTATGATTGATGGAGTTAAAACAAGTAACTATTGCGAAATAATAAAAGAACTTTGCCCTGAATTAAAGAATTTAAAACCGGGTCAGCCGCTTCACTCCAAAAAGCTCCCCTTCTTAAGAAATGTTATAACTGTTGATTGCAAAATTGACGGATGCTTAACCTGGGAAGATGCTTTGAAGCTTTCGGAAAATGTTCCTGTGGAAGAAGTTTACAGAAGAGCTGCTGCCATAAATAAAAACGATGTGTGCAATATGCAGTATACCTCAGGTACAACGGGCTTTCCAAAGGGAGTTATGCTGACGCATTATAATGTTGTTAACAATGGTAAATCAATCGGCGACTGTATGGATTTATCAACTGCCGACAGAATGATGATTCAGGTGCCTATGTTCCATTGCTTCGGAATGGTTCTTGCAATGACAGCGTCAATGACTCATGGTGTTACAATGTCTCCCATTCCGGCTTTTTCACCCCGTCGCGGACTTGACTGCATAAACAGAGAAAAAATAACCTGTTTCCATGGTGTACCCACAATGTTTATTGCAATGCTCTCCCACGAAGATTTTGACAAAACCGACTTTTCACATATGAGAACAGGCATTATGGCAGGTTCACCTTGTCCTATCCAGACAATGAAAGAGGTTATTGAAAAAATGCATATGCCTGAAATATGCATAACCTATGGTCAGACAGAAGCCTCCCCTGCAACAACAATGAGTAAAACAACTGATTCTATTGAAGCAAGAGTAAATACTGTTGGTAAGGCTATATTCGGAGTTGAATGTAAGATAGTTGATCCTGAAACAGGTGAAGATCTTCCTGATAATGTTGATGGTGAATTTGTTGCAAGGGGCTACAATATTATGAAGGGCTACTATAAAATGCCCGCCGCAACCGCAGCTGCCATAGACAGTGAAGGCTGGCTCCACTCAGGCGACTTGGCAAGAAGAACTCCCAATGGCTATTTTAAAATCACCGGAAGAATCAAGGATATGATTATACGCGGTGGTGAAAATCTTTATCCAAAGGAAATTGAAGATTTTATCTACACCCATCCTCAGGTTAGTGATGTTCAGGTTATCGGTGTTCCCGACAAGCAGTATGGCGAAGAAGCCATGGCATGCATTATCCTTAAAGAAGATGCAACCATAACCAAGGAAGAACTCCACGAATTTATGATGGCAAATATTGCAAAGCATAAGGTGCCAAAATATATAAGATTTGTAGACAGCTTCCCAATGAATGCTGCAGGAAAGATTTTAAAATATAAAATGCGCGAAGAAGCTATTGAATATTTAGGTCGTCAGGATGCAAGCAAGATTGTTACAGCTTAAATAAAACTAAAAAATCATCAAAACCACAGGGTTTTGATGATTTTTATTTAGAATGGTATTGGTGCCTCAATTGTAATTACTTCTTTTCTACAGGGATGCATAAATGATATCTTACCACAATGAAGAAAATAGCGTTTTTCGCTATCAGCTAATTCATCATAGAGAAAATCATTCAAAAGAGGATGACCGATATGAGCCATATGAACTCTTATCTGATGTGTTCTTCCTGTTTTAAGATTTAGTTTCACATAGGAGTTGCCGCCTGCTTCTTTTATGACCTCATAATCTGTTTCGGCATATTTTCCGCTTTGAGAAACCACTCTTTTAATTGTGCTTCCTTCACATCTTCCAATATTTGCAACAACTGTTCCTTTTTTATTCTCAAAAACACCTCTGCAAAGAGCATAATATGTTTTACTGATGTTTTTCCTGAAAGCTTCTGTGCATAAAAACGAAGCACTATACATATTTTTTGCTATTACAACAATGCCCGAAGTATAGCTATCTAATCTATTTGAGACTCTGAATGTGAACGGAACATTTCTGTAGTACCAGCAAACATAGTTTGCAAGGGTGTCGCTATGGTGATTTTGTGACGGATGAGTGGGCATACCTGATGGTTTATTTACACACAGAATATCCTCGTCCTCATATAAAATTTCTATATTCCCTTCAACAGGAAGAATATTATCAGATGGTGTATCAGGAATAAAAATCTCCAATTTATCTCCCCTATTCATCAACTTTCTTACAGTAACTTTTTCACCATTCAAAAGAATTCCGCCTGTATTTTTAAGAGCAGTAAGCACAGATGCTGCCATATTAAAATGATTTTTAAGAACAGATTTTACAGAAATCCCATCACACTCTGAAATATACTCAAGTATTCTCATTTTTCACCTACAAAAAGAGGTTGTCCCATTTGGAAACAACCTCTTAATTTATTTATATTAGTTAGCTTTGCCAACAGAACCAAAGAGTTCCATTTTTTCTTTAACTGTTGCTTTGATAGCTTCAACACCTGGAGCAAGAACTTTTCTTGGGTCAAAGCCTTTGCCTTCTAAATCCTTGCCTGCTTCGATGTATTTTCTAACAGCGGCAGAGAAAGAAAGCTGACATTCTGTGTTTACATTGATTTTGGAAACACCAAGAGAAATTGCTTTTTTAATCATATCAGCGGGGATACCTGTACCACCGTGGAGAAAGAGGGGCATGGGATCTGTTGCTTTGCCGATTTCTTCGAGAACATCAAAACGGAGACCGGGCCAGTTTGCAGGGTATTTTCCGTGGATATTACCAATACCTGCAGCTAAGATGTCAACGCCAAGGCCTGCAATCATTTTACATTCTTCAACATCTGCAACCTCGCCGCCGCCAACAACACCATCTTCTTCACCGCCGATAGCACCAACTTCTGCTTCCACAGAGATGCCTTTTTCAGCAGCGATTTTAACGATTTCTTTTGTTTTAGCGATGTTTTCATCGATTGGATATTTTGAACCATCAAACATAACTGATGAGAATCCGGCTTCAATACATTTTAAAGCGTGTTCATAGCTACCGTGGTCAAGGTGAAGAGCAACAGGAACAGTAATACCAAGCTCTTTAATCATACCATTAACCATACCAACGATTGTTGTATAGCCACACATATATTTTCCGGCACCTTCAGAAACACCTAAAATAACAGGAGAATTTAATTCCTGAGCTGTCTGGAGAATTGCTTTTGTCCATTCAAGGTTATTGATGTTGAACTGACCTACAGCATATTTGCCTTGTTTTGCTTTTGTGAGCATTTCTTTGGCTGAAACTAACATTTATATCTACCTCCAAATTATGTTGTATAATATTCTAATATTATACACTCTTATGTAAAATATGTCAACCTAAACTCCACTTATTTTTTAAAAACTTAAGAAGGACTTCGGATGTTTTTTCTATAAATTCTTTTTTATCGTCACCACTTAAAGAATTCTGAGAAAGCTTTGCCATAGAAATAACCAAAGAGCAGGCTGTGTCTCTGTTTTCACCTTTTTCAAGCTCGGATATAAGCCTTACAAGCGGACTTGCAGAATTGACAAGGAGTGTTTCTTCACTCTTTGGAAAATTCATCATCCCCATATTGCCATACATCTTTGACATCTCTTCCATACGACGGGCTTCTTCGGAAAGGATATACATTGCCGCAACGCCTTCGGATTTAAGGGGCTGAACTTCAATTTTTGTGCCGGGAAGATACTCAGAAAAAATTTCACTTATTTTTTTCTTATCATCTTCAGACACATCACCGTCTTTTATTGAGTCGCTGACATATGAATCCACCCTCTTGAATTTAACATCGGTAAGCTTATATTCAAGAAGACTTATGAAATGGTTGTCTATCATATTATTTAAAAGCACCATTTTAATATCTTCTGATTTTAAAAGCTCAATATACTGAGACTGAGCATCAAGATCGGTAATATAATAAACTTCTTTTGTTTCAGAATCAATCAGTTCCTTGAGTGATGTATGTCCTTCGTCATAGTTTTTAAAAAGAATAACATTTTTTACCCTGTCGTAGAATTTTTCATCTCTCATACAGCCATACTTAACGAAAGGATTAATATCATCCCAGTATTTTGCATACTGCTCTTTATCTTCTTTATAAAGGCTTGTGAGCTTGTCTGCCACCTTCTTGGTTATATGACCTGATACCTTGCTCACATAGCCATCATTTTGCAGAAAGCTTCTTGAAACATTAAGGGGAAGATCAGGACAATCTATAACACCTTTTAAAAGCATTAAATATTCAGGAGTTACCTCTTTTATATTATCAGCAATAAATACCTGATTATTATATAGCTTAATCTGACCTTCTATGGTCTGGAATTCGTGATTTAGTTTCGGGAAATACAAAATGCCCTTGAGGTTAAAGGGATAATCAACATTTAGATGTATCCAGAAAAGCGGATCATTAAAATCAAGAAACACCTTATGATAGAAAGCTTTATATTCTTCCTCTGTGCACTCTGAAGGCTTTTTAAGCCAGAGTGGCTCGGTGCTGTTAACAGGTGATATTTCCTTATCGGCACCTTCTGTTCCGTCGGTAAGATAGATTTTAACGGGAAGGAATGAGCAATATTTGGTGAGAATATTTCTTATTTCTAAAGTTTCAAGAAATTTCTTGTTGTCATCGGAAATATGAAGGGTTATTGTGGTCCCCCTTTCTTTTTTGTTTCCTTCTGAAATTTCAAATTCTGTTCCGCCATCACTTATCCAGTGAACAGGTTTTGAGTCTGTTTTATATGAAAGGGTGTCTATTTCAACCTCGGAAGCTGCCATAAAAGCAGAATAAAAGCCAAGACCAAAATGACCTATAATCTGGCTCTTTTCATCTTTTTCTTTTTCATATTTCTGAATGAATTCCTCAGCTCCGGAAAAGGCAACCTGATTTATATATTTTTCAACCTCTTCCTCTGTCATTCCTATGCCATTGTCTGTTACGCTTATAATTGCCTGTTCCTTGTTTATTTTAACATGGATTTCATATTCCTCGTTATTTTCTGTTTCACCAAGGGAAACAAGCTTTTTATGCTTCATAACTGCATCCTGTGCATTTGAAACAAGCTCACGCAGAAAAATGTCGCTGTCGGAATACAGCCATTTTTTTATTATGGGAAGAAGATTGTCTGTGTGAACTGAAATTTTACCTTTTGCCATTTTATTGCATCTCCTTATAATATTTTAAAATACCGCTGTAGATTGAGTAGGCCATTTTCTCTCTGTATGCCTTAGTGAGAAGAAGCTTTTCCTCAACGGGATTGGATATAAATCCGCACTCCACAAGAACAGACGGTATTTTGCTTTCGTTTAAAAGATATATATCGTTTTTACTCTCCTTATGGGAGCGTTTGTTTGATTTGTCTGCAATGTTTTTTATTTCACTTTGTATTGCTTTTGCAAGAATTCTGTTTTCTTCAAGTATGCTATTATAGAAAACCTGAGCGCCTCTGTATTTTTTCTCAGGGAAATTATTCATATGTATGCTGATAAACATATCAGCTCCGCTTCCGTCGCGGATTTCCTTTCTTTTTTTCATATCATTTCTTTTTATATTCCTTATGCTGTCGTTGGTATTATAGGCTATTGATTCATCAGCTGAGCGTGTGTATATAACATGGGCGCCGCTTTGCATAAGCATATTGCCAAGAGATTTTGCAACAAGAAGATTTAAATCCTTTTCCTTTGAGCCGCTATAACCTGTTGCACCGCCATCGG
>JAFSBJ010000094.1 GCA_017437345.1 Clostridia bacterium
TCGCCGCCGCTGAAAAGACCTTTAAGGCATGAAAGGTCTACCGACTGCATATCTTCATTTCTAAGCATCGCTTCAAAAAGTGTGGGAACACCTGCCATATAATTTGGACGATATTTTTTGAAAAGACCGGCAAACTTTTTAACATCAAGCTGAGGCACAAGCACACACTGTCCGCCATAGATAAGCATGGCATGAATACCAACACCAAGACCAAAACCATGAAAAACAGGCATAACGGAGAGCATTATATCGCCTGCCTGGAGACATTCGGATGCGGTTGCTGTCTGGATAGCAAAGGAATTAAAATTAAGATTTGTTAAAAGTATTCCTTTTGAGGTGCCTGTTGTGCCGCCGCTAAAGAGAATAACTGCGCTATCCTCCCCTTTTCCTTTTGGCACAATTTCTTCTTTACATCTTTGGGCGCCCTGCATAAATTCAGGCCAGGAAATTGACCATGGGTCAGACGAAACCTTTGGCTCGTGGCCTATGAATTTATACATAAAGCCTTTAATGGCAGGGAGACCTTCTTCTATTTTACATTCGATAATTCTTTCAACCTGGGTTTTGCCTTTTATTGCTTCAAATTTATTAAAAAAGCGTGTAAGAGTTATTGCTATTTTACTTTTTGTTTCGTTAAGATAGAAAAGAATCTCATTTTCAGCAGACAAGGGATGAATCATACTTGCGATTGCACCAAGCTTATTTATTGCATAAAACATTATTATTGCCTGAGGGACATTTGGAAGGCACACAGTTACCACATCGCCCTCCTTTACCCCCTGAACCCTGAGTGCTTTGGCACAGCTGTCTATCTGGGATATATATTCTTTATAGCTAACAGATTTCCCCATAAAATCATAGGCTATATTATCAGGATAATCATTTGCAGCTTTTAAAACAATATCATAAAGTGAAATATCCGGGTATTCCAGGGTATGAGGAATATTTTCATACCATTTTAACCATTTTGCATCAGAACTCAAAATCTATTTCCTCCCCAAGTGTTTTATCAAGAAGCTCAGGATTTTCAAAAAGGTGTTTAACCAGCTTAAAGGAGCGGGCAAAATAGAAACCATCGGCAATTCTTTCATCAAGAGTTATCCCCAGATCAACAACATCTCTTATTTCTAATTTACCTTCTTTATTTAACACAGGCTCTTTATGATATTCACCTATTGTGATAACTATACTGTTTGTGCCAAAATTATTAAGATGGTGATAAACTGCATCGCATTTTATGCTTCCAAGATTTGAAAGCATAACTGTCACATAGTTGGGGTCAACTGAGCTAAAAGCCTTGGGCATAAGGCCATGGCTATCTGCAAAACGCATGAAAGCCATAAAGATATACATTATAAACTTTGGAAACTTTTTAACGATATTTAAAATGTCATCCACGCTCTGCCCCTTATCCACCCTTTTTGCTTCAACAAGCTTCGGAGTGAGGCGGTCGGTTATGGCACAAAGGTTTTCATCGTCCTTTGGTGTATATATCATTAGGGTTTCTTCGGAATGATCGGTAAACTGTTTTTTAACTGTGAAGCCCATGGAGATTTCTCTTCTCATATAATAACGCTTACCTGATATATATCTGTTTAAAAGAGGACGCATTTTCACTGTTCTTGCAACTGCGGCAATAACACAATGAAAAAGAGTTACCTTTCTTTCTCCTGTTTCGTTTTTGGATTTTATGTATTCAAGAAGCTTGGTGATGTCGAGCTTTTCATTTAGATATACCTCAGCATCGGTTCTGTTGGGCATTAAAAATGCCATATAGGAATGAAGTCCGTCTATATCACGAACGCGGGTAGCATCGTATCTGTCGCCCCATTTTCTCATTGTATCACATCCTTAGTGAATTATAATTATATAAATTATAACATAAAATTAGAATTAAAGCAATGATTTATTGAATGGGATTAAAAATAAGGCGAAAATATAATGAGTTTTTAAAAGTGTCTTCTTTTAAAAGAATTCTTTTCTCATAGTCTCGTGGAATGTCATATTCCCATATGTATTTTATTGTATTATGTATTTCTTTTAATACTTTCCTCGGAATCTTATTAACCATAATAAACCGACTCCTTACACATCACTTACTTTTATTTGCTGTATTTATTGACGAAATAAGCATTTTCTTAATTTGTTCTGCAAGATTGATGGTTTTGTCATAATCATATTCAAATAATTTTGTATTCTTTAAAAGTGTAAGCCAATATATACTTTCGCTAACTTCTTTCAGAGATATATGCAGTTTTGCAATAAAATCAGGCTTGCTGTTACCATAAATTGCTTCGTTTATATTTGCACCTACACTTGTTGCACTCCGTAACAATTGTTTTGCAATAGTTGTATCCCTTTTAGTTTTTGCATACTCTTCATAAAACAATACTATCCCAGTTGCAAATTCCAATGATTTATTTAAAAGTGGACTTTCCATTTATTTTCACCTCAAATTCAATATATCATAACACAATATATAATTCAATGTTTTGCGTGAGCAAAACTACCTTTTCTCTTATCTATTCTTTTTTATCTTTTATCTGGAAACGACAATTTCAGTGAAGAGTGAAGAGAGAAAAGAGAATAGAGAATAGAACAAAAAAAACGACAACTTTCTCAAAGAAAATTGTCGTTTTTTTTGATGGACCTTCAGGGACTCGAACCCCGGACCAACCGGTTATGAGCCGGTTGCTCTAACCAACTGAGCTAAAGGTCCAGATGAGTACTCTCAAATGAACACTTAGGTATTATATCACAGTAAAAACAAAATTTCAAGTGTTTTTTGAAAAAAATTACATAAATTATTCCGACATTCTTTGCACAATCTTAATCAATTTCAACTACTGTGAGTATATTTCCGTCTACCTTGAATTTAATTTCTTTTTCTGCAAAGGAGAAGCCATAGACTCTATTGGGGTCATTATGATATGAAGGACGGGGATTCTCACTAAGGATAACCTCAAGATTTTTTATAAATTCAACATCATAAGTTGATTTAATCTTATCTGGAATTACAACAATGAGCTTCTTTATATCTATAGCTTCTGTAAAACCGCCTGTGGCGTCGGGGTGAATGTCGGTAAAGGGAAGATAGGGTTTTATGTCGTAGATAGGGGTGCCATTTAAAAGGTCTGCCCCACTTACAACAAGATACATTCCCTTCTCCTTTGATTTTTTAACCTCTAAAAGCTTAACGGAACTAAGCCCAAGGTTATTTGGTCTGAAGGGTGAGCGAGTTGCAAACACACCAACCCTTTTATTGCCCCCAAGCTTTGGCGGGCGGACAGTTGGCGACCATTTTTCTTTTGGGTTCTTGGAAAAGCCCCATATGAGCCAGAGGTGGCTAAAGCTTCCTATTTCGCGAAGGGCTTCAGCTATGCGATAGTCTTTTTCAAATATTATTTCAGATTTCATTTCCTTTAAGATTCCGCTTTGTCTTGGAATGGCAAACTTGGAATCAAAGGAGTTTTTTATTCTGGCTATTGGTTTTATCAACATTTCACTCATTAAAACACCTTCAAAAAATGGGCAGGTTAGCTGATAACCCGCCCATTAAAACTACTTAAAATTCAAGTCTTTCTTCTATATAGGAAGCAACTTCTTCCATTTTAAGAGTTATCTGCTCCATTGTATCGCGATTTCTAACGGTGACACTTCCGGTTTCTTCTGTGTCGAAGTCATAGGTGATGCACCAGGGAGTTCCGATTTCATCCTGACGACGATAACGCTTACCTATGCTGCCCGCATCATCAAATTCACAGTTGAATTTTTTGGAAAGGCTTTCATAGAGCTTATATGCATTTTCACTAAGCTTTTTGGAAAGAGGAAGAATAGCAGCTTTAACAGGAGCAAGAGCGGGATGGAATCTCATAACAACTCTTGTGTCATTTTCACCAATCTGTTCTTCATCATAAGCTTCAACAAGGAACGCAAGGGCAACTCTGTCGGCACCAAGAGAAGGTTCAACACAATATGGAACATATCTTTCATTTGTAACAGGGTCGATATATTCCATCTTTTCACCTGAATGCTGAGCATGCTGCTTGAGGTCGAAGTCTGTACGGTCAGCGATGCCCCATAATTCGCCCCATCCAAATGGGAACATAAACTCAATATCTGTGGTGGCATTGCTATAGTGGGAAAGTTCTTCGGGAGAATGGTCACGAAGCTTTAAGTTTTCTTCCTTTATGCCAAGGCTTAAAAGGAAGTTTTTGCAGTAGTCTTTCCAATATTTAAACCATTCAAGGTCTGTTCCGGGTTTGCAGAAGAATTCAAGCTCCATCTGTTCAAATTCTCTTGTTCTGAAGGTGAAATTACCGGGAGTGATTTCATTACGGAATGATTTACCAACCTGAGCTATACCAAAGGGGATTTTCTTTCTTGATGTTCTCTGAACATTTTTAAAGTTTACGAAAATACCCTGAGCTGTTTCAGGACGAAGGAAAAGCTCGGATGTGGAATCTTCGGTTACACCCTGGAAGGTTTTAAACATAAGATTAAACTTACGAATGTCTGTATAGTTCATTTTGCCGCATTTTGGGCAGGCAATGTTATTTTCTTTTATGTATTCAAGCATTTTTTCATTTGACCAACCGTCTACAACAACAGTTTCGCCTTTTTCAAAATGCCAGTCTTCAATGAGCTTATCAGCACGATGACGGGATTTACATTCCTTACAGTCCATTAAAGGATCGCTGAAACCACCAACATGACCTGATGCAACCCAAACCTGAGGATTCATAAGAATTGCAGCATCAAGACCTACATTATAGGGAGATTCCTGAACGAATTTTTTCCACCATGCTTTTTTAACATTGTTTTTGAATTCAACACCTAAAGGGCCATAGTCCCATGTGTTAGCAAGCCCACCATATATTTCAGAACCGGAATATACGATACCTCTGCCTTTACAAAGAGCAATGATTTTTTCCATTGTCTTTTCTGTGTTTAACATTTATATCATTCCTTTCATTAATTACAAAGCACATACAGCTTATATAATATAGCAAAACAAGGTATTTGTCAAGATTTAAGGGAAACAAAAGGGATTGTAAAAACTATTTTTACAATCCCTTCGCTTTATACACTCGCCTTTTCTTCTCTCTCTGTTTTAAGGTGTGCTTTATTGAATTTTACATTATCTCTGATATAGGTAGGAACAACTTCCTCCATTATGTCGCGGATTTTATTATTATCCTGAGAATCAACAGCTTCTTTTAAAAGCTTAAGCTTTTCCTCCAGAACAGGCATATCTATTGTCATTGGTCTTCCGACAAATATCTTATTGTGTTTGGTTCCCTCAAGGCCTTCCTGATCCATTAAAAGTTCTTCATACAGCTTTTCACCCGGTCTGAGCCCAACAACTTCAATTTTAATATCCACATTTGGAATATAACCTGAAAGACGGATAAGGTTTTCGGCAAGGTCATATATTTTAACGGGTTTTCCCATATCAAGAACAAATATTTCTCCGCCTTTGGCATAGCATGCCGCCTGAATAACAAGCTGAGCAGCTTCGGGAATTGTCATGAAAAATCTTGTTACATCCTTATGAGTTACCCTGACAGGCCCGCCGGAAGCAATCTGACGCTCAAAAAGCGGAATAACGCTTCCATTTGAGCCAAGAACATTTCCAAAGCGGACTGCAACGAAATCTGTTTCGCTTATTTTTTCCATGCACTGGATTATCATTTCGCAAAGTCGTTTTGATGCCCCCATAATGTTGGTAGGGTTAACAGCTTTATCTGTGGAAATCATAACAAATTTTTCAACGCCATATTCATGAGCTGTCATTGCAAGATTATATGTTCCGAAAACATTATTTTTAATTGCTTCTCCCGGACTTGTTTCCATCAGGGGAACATGCTTATGGGCGGCTGCATGAAATACAATATCGGGTTTGTATTCATTAAAAATTTCTTTGAGTCTTTCTCTGTCACGGATGGATGCAATTAAAACCGCAGGCTGGTTGCCGGGATATTTGATATTTAATTCCATCTGGATATCATAGGCATTGTTTTCATATATATCAAGAATAACAAGACGCTGAGGAGAAAAACGCATTATCTGACGACAAAGCTCAGAACCGATAGAACCTCCTCCACCGCTTACCATAACGATTTTTCCTTTAACAAGGTCGGTTATTCCCTCGTTATCGAGAATTATGGGGTCTCTTTCAAGAAGGTCTTCGATTTTTACATCACGAACACTTAAATTATTTTCTAAATCAAGAAGATCACAGATATTTGGAATGGTTTTCACCTTACATTTTGTTAAATTACATATTCTGAGAATATCAAGTCTGTCCTGAACATAGGCAGAAGGAATT
Organism: Clostridia bacterium; assembly: GCA_017437345.1. Next base: position 6,332 of record JAFSBJ010000094.1, read on the forward strand.
GCCATAATGATGCTGTCTACATCCATATTTTCACAGATGCTTACTATATCTTCTCTGCCTCCAAGAACCTTATGACCATATAGGATTTTACCCTGCTTTGAAGCGTCATCATCTATAAAGCCAACAATTTCATAGGGGCTTGAATAATTACCGCCATAACTTCCGACAATTATTCTTGCGGCATCTCCGGCACCTATTATGAGAACTCTGTTTTTGCCACCGCCTATGCCGGAGGCTTTGGATACGGTTTTTAAGGAAACTGTTTTATATATTTCTTTAACAAAAAGACGGACAAGAATCATAATAAGAATTGAAATTACAGCTATTCCGCCATTTACTCTTCTAAGTGGTTCGGGGATAATTTTGAATAATACAAGAAGCTCATTTACGCCAAGCTGAAAAAGGGCTGAAATTATGCCAACCCCTATGAATCTTGCAAGCTCTTCTGTTCCTGAATACTGCCACGCTATTTTATACATTCTGAATATGAAATTTGCTAAAACTACAATTGCTATATATGTTCCGCCCGTATAGATGAGCGCTCCCTCAGGAAGCTCCATCTCAGGAAAAAGCATAATAGAAGTGAGCATGCGGGCTATAACAATTGAAAAAATATCAAAGAGCAAAATAAATCTGTTTTTCACTAATTTTTTTATCATAAGAACACCTCTGTTTTATTTTGCATACATATTTATAATAGCACAAGTAAAGTCCGGGTGTCAATTGAAAAATAAACCTGATATATTTTTTATAGTGAGACTACATATAATAATCTGTTACTTTAAAAACAAACCCCTCCTGCAGAGCATTTTCTGAGGAGAGGTTTTTTTCTACATCATAAGCTTTACTGCACTATGAAGAATATCTACTTTTATATCGGAGCCGGGCTCTGCCTTTTCACCATCCAGGGACCATGGCATATCATCGGGAGCTGAAATTTTAAGAGATGATGCTCTGAAAAATTCAAAGCAGTCTTCTGTGAAATCGGAATTCATTATTCCGCGAACAATTTTGACTATATCTGCAGGGTTTTTCGGCATTTTCACAAGATAAATTTCAAAAACACCGTCATTGAAGCTTACAAGAGTCTCACTAAGCTTTACTATGCCGCCTATGGATGTGGAGTTGGCTATGGCGCCAAAAATATAGTCATCCTCGTAGACACCGCTTTCAGTTTCTATTTTCACATGGTTTGCCTTAATTTTGGTAAGCTCTTTTGTTCCTTCAAGAACATAGGCTGTGTGGCCAAGCATACTTTTAAGGCTTCGGGATGCATTATAGGAAACCGAGGTAAAAAGACCAAAGGACGCTATGTAGTTAAAATACCTTCCGTTTATAACTCCGATGTCCACAGGATATTCTTCGCCCTTTGCCGCCACGGTTGCCGCTTTTATATGGTCTGATGAAATATTGAGACTGCGGGCATAGTCGTTGGTGCTTCCACAGGGGATATAGCCAACAGGGATATTATTCTCGCTTGTAAGAATTCCGGATATTGTTTCACTAAGCGTTCCATCACCGCCACAGCAAACTATTAAATCATATAATCGGCTGTTGCATGCGCTACGGGCAAATTCTATGGCATCTCCCTGAGCTGAGGTTATTCTGGTGGTAACAATACACCGGGCATCAGACAGAGTTTGAATTATGTCAAAAAGCATTGATTTTGGCTTAGACTTGCCTGAATTTGGATTTACAATAAGCATAACGCTTTTCAAAGCATATTCCTCCAGACATTATTTTCTTTCGTAATGAGTATATTACACAAAATACTATTTGTCAATTGATTTTTTCGATGGGAATATGCGGCACATTGACTTTTATGCGGTTTTATGGTATGATAATTCAGTTATATTTTAAGCTTTTAAAAGCATTAAAAAGGTGATTTTATGAAAAAAACTTTATGCCTCATTTCAGCTATTGTTTTTTGCTTTTCATCCTGTGTTTCTTATGCGAGTATGACAAAAGATGACGCAATAAATCATTTTAATGATGTTTCATCTGGAAAGGTTATTGAATTTTCAGATATAGCCTCCTACCCCTGGGCACAAAAGCCTATAATAGCTCTTGCAGAGCGCGGAATTGTAAACGGTGTGGGAGATGGGATGTTTTTGCCCCAGAACACAGTTTCCAGATTTGAATTCATAAAAATGATAACAGGTGTTTGCGGGATTGTTAATGAAAATGCTCAGGCAAACTACATTGACCTTAACAAAACTCACTGGGCATACAGCTATGTTGCAAGTGCTTATGAAATGGGACTTCTGGATATTTATTCCGAAAAGATATTTAACGGAGCGGCTCCCATAACAAGAGAAGAAATAGCATATGTTAGCGTTAAGGCAATGATTAAAGCAGGACTTATAGATGAAAAACAGGCTATTTTACCGGATTTTTCCGACAAAGATAAAATGAGCGAATTTTCGCTTATGCCTATTGCCCGTCTGGCATCGCTCGGAGTTATAAACGGACGCGACGACGGAAGCTTCGGGCCAAAAGATTTTGCAACAAGAGCAGAATCGGCAAAGATTGTGTATAATGTGCTTAGCATAGCAGAGAATAATTTCTGATGATATAAAAGGAGTAGACAAATGGACGACAAAAAAATTATTTTTTCAGGAATTCAGCCAACAGGCTGCATAACACTTGGCAACTATCTGGGAGCCTTAAAAAACTGGGTTAACCTTCAGAAGGATTACAACTGCATTTTTTCTGTTGTTGACCTTCATTCTATAACTGTGAGACAAGACCCGATAGAACTAAGAAAAAGATGTATGAGCTTTTTGATGCAGTATCTTGCATGCGGAATAGACGGAGAGGAAAACATTGTTTATTTCCAGTCACATGTCAGCGCTCATGCTGAGCTTGCATGGATTCTCAACTGCTACACATATATGGGAGAGCTTAGTCGTATGACTCAGTTCAAGGATAAATCATCAAAGCATGCCGACAATATTAATGCAGGTCTTTTTACATATCCTGTTCTGATGGCTGCAGATATTTTATTATATCAGACAGATTTAGTTCCTGTTGGAATAGATCAGAAGCAGCACCTTGAGCTTTGCTGCGATATTGCAAAGAGATTTAACGGTGTTTATGGTGATGTGTTTAAGATTCCTCAGGGCTACATCCCCAAAGAAGGTGCAAAGGTTATGAGCCTTCAGGAGCCAACATCAAAAATGAGCAAATCTGATCCGAATGTGAACGGATTTATATCTATTCTCGATGACAGCGATACAATAAGAAGAAAATTCAAACGAGCTGTGACTGATTCCGACGGAGAAATTGCCTACAGAGAGGGTAAAGACGGAATAAACAACCTTCTCAGCATTTACTCTGCTGTTACAAATCAGACTATTGAAGACAGCGTTAACGAATTTGCAGGACTTGGCTACGGAGTTTTCAAGGAAAGAGTTGCTGAGGCTGTTATCGAAGAATTAAGACCTGTTCGCGAAAGATATGAAGAGCTTGAAAAGAATAAAGACTACATAAAGCAGATTTACACAGAGGGTGCAAAAAGAGCCAATTATCTGGCAGCTAAAACTCTCAGAAAAATTCACAGAAAGCTCGGATATGTTGACAGATAAAAAGTATAATGCTTTAAGGTTGTGATGGTGTATGGATATTAAGGATTTAGTTTTTTGCTTTACGATAGCTTTTGCAATATCTCTGGCGGCAACACCTTTTGTTATAAATCTTGCTCACAAAATCGGTGCGGTTGATGTGCCGGATAGTGAAAGGCGTGTTCACAAAAAGCCGATTCCCCGTCTTGGCGGGCTTGCAATATTTTATGGTTTCCTTGTTGCGCTTTTATGCTTTGCAAAGATTGACGAACAATTAAGAGGAATTCTTATCGGCTCGCTTATTATTGTGGGTGTTGGGATTATTGATGATGTAAAGCAGCTCAGAGCCCTTGTAAAGCTTGGTGCTCAGCTTCTGGCAGCTATTATAGCGGTTAGCCATAATGTGAGGATAACGGCGATAAGTGTGCCGGGATTTATTTCGGAAACAGGTGTTTTACAGCTTGGAGTTTTGAGTATTCCAATTACAATTGCATGGATTGTGGGAGTTACAAATGCGGTAAACCTTATTGACGGTCTTGACGGGCTGGCGGTTGGAGTTTCTTCAATTGCATCATTTTCTCTTTTCTTTATAGCCATCCTTGGCGGTGAGCAGAATGTTGCCATTATTTCTGCAGCTCTTGCAGGCGGTTGTCTTGGATTCTTTCCATATAATTTTAACCCTGCCAAAATCTTTATGGGTGATACAGGGTCACAGTTTCTTGGATTTATGCTATCGGCAATATGTATTCAGGGATTATTCAAGGGATATGTAGTTATATCCTTTATCATTCCCCTTCTTATTTTAGGGCTTCCTCTTTTTGACACAGTATTTGCAATTATAAGACGAGCATGGAATCACAAGCCCATTATGGGAGCAGACAGAGGACACCTGCACCACAGACTTTTAGACAACGGATTTTCACAAAAGCAGACTGTGGCTATTTTATATGTTATTGCATCAATTCTTGGAATAAGCGCTGTGCTTGTTCTTGAAAGAGGAGCATATGTGGCATGTATGCTGATTCTGATTGCTATGAGCGTTGCATTTGGGCTTTATAAGCTTTTCAGAAAAAGATTCAACGAAAGAAAAAGACTCAGAGACGAACAAAATAAAAACTCCGGAAAGGAAAAGAATATATGATTAAGGTAATGTCTGTTTTTGGCACAAGACCGGAAGCAATAAAAATGGCTCCTCTTGTTAAGGAGCTTGAGAAAAACCCGGAAATAGAATCAATTGTTACCGTTACAGCTCAGCACAGAGAAATGCTGGACCAGGTTCTTGAAATATTTAATATAAAACCCGACTATGACCTCAATATAATGAAACAGGGACAAACCCTTGCCGACATCACAACAAGAGCACTAAACGGTCTTGACGAAGTTATAAAAGAAGCTAAGCCAGATATAATCCTTGTGCATGGAGATACCTCCACCACCTTTGCAGGAGCGCTTGCCGCGTTTTATAATCAGGTAAAGATTGGGCATGTTGAGGCAGGCCTGAGAACCTATGACAAATATTCTCCATTCCCGGAAGAAATGAACAGAAAGCTCACAGGAGCTATGACTGATTTACATTTCTCTCCTACTATTTCAAACAAGAATAATCTTTTAA
>JAFSBJ010000095.1 GCA_017437345.1 Clostridia bacterium
AATACCATCAATATCTTTTTGAAGATTATCAGCCTTAGTTTCTATTGTGGAAATACGGGTAATATAATCATCTGTAAAATCATTAGATGAAAGACCTTTCCCCTCAATTTTGTCAACCTTTTTTTCAATTGCAGGATAAACCGATGTTCCAAGCTCATTTAAAAAGATTTCATGCTGCCGGGATAAATAATCTATGGTTTCCTTATCTTCATCTGAAAAATCGTTGGAAGAAAGAGCCTTCCCGCTCTCCTTATCTACCTTACCTCCCAAAAGAGTCATAATGCTTGTGGCAAAATTGGGGTCATTTCCTAAAGCCTTTGCCAGCTCCTCTAAGGTATTTAAGGTTTCGGGAGCAGAATCCACAATTCCTGCCACAGCCTGGGCTACAGCTTTTCCGCTTTGTGCCTTGAGGCTTTGGGGGTCGTAACTTTCTTCGCCTTTATTTTCTTCAATAAGCCCCTGCAGATTTGCCACATCATCATTTAAGCCTTCGATTTTACTGCCGCAATTCTGAAATTCATTAAGATAATCCGAAAGAATTTCATCTGTCTCCGAAAACTTTATGTGTATATCGTCTATTGCCTGAGAATTATCAGAAACAGATATATCTATCTGGTCTATAGCTTCATTAATTGCTTCAATATCACCTGCAGCCTTATAAAGCTTTTCTTTTTCTTCATTGGTATAGTCGTTCTGAGAAAGTGTTTTACCCTCCTCCTTATCAACCTTTGTTGAAGATAAATTTTCAATGTCCACTTCAAGAGACTTTGCAAGGGTGAGAAGCTGCGTAACAAGATTTGGCTCAGAGCCAACAGAAGCTGCACTATAGTCATTTGTGTCGATACTATCGGTCACGATAAGCCTTCCTTCTTTTGAATACCATATCGTTTTATTATCTGTGGTGTCATATGCCGCAAGCTGATATATAACACATCCGCTTTCCCTTGTTATCTGAGATGACGGATACCATAGAGCTATTGTCTCCCCAGTCTGGCTATCAAAGCTTTTTGAAAGATATTCCCCTTCGCTCACAACCGAAACCTCACCGTTTATGCTGCTTATCACAACAAGGGCAAATGATGTGAAATCTTTATCTATAACAAATTTAATGCAGTCGCAGTTATTGGTAAACTGGGAAATCTGCGGCGACGATGTTCCTATTCCGCTTTTTGCATTTATAACACAAATATTATCACTCATATGCTTATCACCTCATTTCCTTTTATTATAAGCTTAATGCTTGACGGGTATCTTTTTTCCAAAAGAGAAAATCCGTTTACCATAGTATCAAGAATACATTTTGCTTTTTCTCCATCTTCCGAAAAGCTTGAAAATTTAACATGGCACCATCCGCCGCCATAGGAATGACGAAAGTTTTTTAGCTTTAGTTTTCTAAGGCTTTCGAGCATTGTATAGACAAGCATCGAAACTGCACAGCAGCATAAATCCATTCCGTTTATCCTTCCGGCGTTGCAATGACCAAATACACAAAGCTCATATTCCTTGCCACCATTTTCGTAGACTATCTCTGTCATATCCTAGCTGACCTCCTTGCTTCTTTTAGTGTGGTTTGTCCGGGGAAGGTATTTTTAAAGGCTTTTACAAGATAGCTTTCATCTTCCGATGCCCCATTTTCCCCATCGGGAATAAACCTTGTGCCTTCATTTGCATGATTAAGATAAGAACGGGAACGAATCTTTTCAATAATTTTTTCTTTCCCTTCAAAATTCATCATTTCAAGACACATAACAGCCTCTCCTGCCATATCCGGATTAAAAAGTCCGAGGCTATAGAGTTCTTTTGCAAGTTCGTTCTGAGCGGTGACAGAAAAAGGATTACTTTTCTGACTTGTTACTGATATGTCAAAAATTGGTTTCCTTATGTATTCCATACCGGCCAAAGAAGACTCAGATACTTTTTCCTTTATTGCATCGTTGGTATAGTATTCAAAGCTGTTGCCGCATATGCGGAAGCATCTTGGCTCATTGTAGAACTGACGAATAAGCTCTATAATAAAATAGTTAATGTGCCTGAAGGCTCTGTAGGAGGTTTTTATCATGTCTCTTGAAAGCTTGCTTCCTGCCTCCTGGAGTGCCGCTATAGCACTTGCGGCAGTAACTCCCTTTGCAATTCCTCCGTAGGATACATCTCTTGTGCCTGAGGTTTCCTTAAGCTCCTCAATTTTCTGATTTAAAAGATTCATAACGCTGCCATCGAGCTGGGAAACATTGATTTCTTTTATATTTCTGTCATCAAGAGGGCCTGTTGTGTGAACAAATTCTCTTGACCAATCAGCAAATTCCTCTTCGTTTATTCCGGAATTATCAGATATAAAAAATCTTCTTCTGCCGGACTGGAGCGCATTTTTTAAAATTATCTGATTGAGCTTGTCTATATACATCTGCACATCTTTCATAACATCAATATAGCCAAATCCGCAGGGAGTTCCTTCATCGGAAAATAGCACATCAAACACAAAAGGATATTTTCCGTGGTCATAAAAGCCTCTTTTGTAAAGAGCAGGATCGTTTTCGGAACTGTAGAGTACATCCTCCCCAACAAATTTACAATAGTGAACAACTTCCTTCCCATCTATATTCTTTTTGTAATACCAGTCAACAACTGCACTTTTGTTTGTTGTATCAACATTGTCATCGTAAATATAGGAGGCCACATCTATCCCGCTTGACGATAGCTTCCCATTTAAAAAAGGGTAATTACCAATAAGAATATCGTTGTCCGCAAGCTCCACCGTAAAAATATTTCTGCTTTCTTGAATGTCTTTTATGCCGCTTTCCCAGAACATATTCAAAATATCAAGCTGACGGATATCTATATCTCCAAGGCCATTTTCTTTTGAATTATTCCAGAAGATTCCATAGCAAGCTGTTCCTGTTTTAAGCTTATACCACCAGGCATCTGAATAAACTGCTTCAAAATCGTTATATTCTAAAAGCACAGGTATTATCTTTGACAAAGTTTCTGCTGATTTTTTGTCGCTTTCTTCCCTTGGAAGTATGCAAGGCTCAGGGAAGCTGTCCATTGCATCGGCATGCTTATTTGCAATGCAGTTAAAAAGCCAGGCAGATGCAGGCTCAGGGTCTGTGGAATTATTTTTTTTAATAAGTCCCCAATGCTGCATTTTCCACCATTTGTCATTTTCAATTATTCTTTTTTCAAGATTTGTTTTGCAGTTTTTATAATCGTTTAAAATCTTTGTTGCTTCCCGCACTTCTTCCTTGTCTATCCTTTTTTCTGAAATTTTATTGTTCATAACTGCTCCTTTCACTGTTGCCACAAAAAAATATCCTATCCCGCACGAAGTATATTTTTTGTGGTTTTCCCGCTGCTCTATATATATCATACAATAATTTCAAAAACTTTTCCGGAGCATTTTTTAAAAAAATGAAATGCCCACAAACCGCGTCATAGCTGGGTTTGAAGGGGGTGAGAGAATAAAAAACTGACGAAATCCCCCTAAATTATTGTTTAATGGCTCGATGCCATTAAACAATAACAGTGAAGAGAGAAAAGATAAGAGAGAAGAGATTCGGAACAAAGCCGCCAGAGGCGGCTTTGAACCATTTCTATTCACGAAACTTGTCAAGTTTAGTGGACAGATTGAAAAGTGAAAAATTGATTTGGAATACAATATCCGATTCCGGAATGTAATCTTTCTGAATTGTAATATAGCTCAATGTAATTAACTATTGCTCTTTCAGCCTCACCATATGAAAGCTTTTTTATATCTTCCATTTCACATTCAAGCGTTTTCCAGAAGCTTTCTATTGGCTGGTTATCACTCGGTGTTCCCGGTCGAGACATGCTTTTTCTGAAACCATTTTCTTCTACAAGATTTTTGGTTTTCTTTGCTGTGTATTGACAACCACGATCACTATGATATACAGCACCTTGAGGGCGTTTAGGATTTCTTCCTATTGCCATTATCAAAGCATCTTGAACCAGTTTCTGTGTTTGATTTTTGGCAATACTCCAGCCTACAATTCGTCTTGTTGCTACATCGATAATTCCGCAAAGATACAATTTTGTTTTGTAACACTTAAGCTCTGTTATATCTGAACACCATAGGTAATTTGCTTCAGATATATCAAATTTATTTTTTACCAAGTTTTCTTCTATATACTGCTGTTCTGTGGGTTTTGGCGGTCTGGCTTTACCAGTTCTGCCACTCTTTGCAACCAAACCGTTTTTCTTGAGTATTTTACTAATACGATATTCGCTGATATTTACACCTTTGTTAAGGAGTTCCTTTCGAATTCGTATTCTACCGTAATTTCCTTTGTGCTTTTTAAAACAGTTAATTACATGGTTTTCAAGTTGATTTTTTTCACTGTCTTGTTCTTTGTAAATGCGATAATACTCACTTCTTGACACACCCAGCAGCCTGCATACTTCACTCGTTTTATATTCAGATAACTCTGTTTTTGCAAATCTTACTCGTCTGCCGGGTGCTTCGCAAAGTATGCCGCTGCTTTTTTTAGTATTTCAAGCTCCATTTTTAAACGCTCATTTTCCTTTTTGAGTTTTCGAAGTTCTGCATCTTCTGAACGCTGATTTCCTTTTCCTACAAAGGCTTCATCGCCGTGAGTTTCATACTCATCAATCCATCTGTAAAGCATTACTTTGTTAATGCCCATTTTTTCAGCCACAACAGCATGTTTAATTCCGTCTTTTATGACAAGCTCACATGCTTTGACTTTAAATTCTTTACTGAAAGTTCTTTTCATCGTGAACACCTCTTTGAGTATATTTTATCATTCACTCTTCAATGTGTCCACTTTTACTATACAACTTTCTTCTCTTCACTTTTCACTATTCTCTATTCACTAAATTATTGGACGGTGATTCTTGTTATGAAAGAATATATACGCATCAGAGGTGCATCGGAGCACAATCTGAAAAATATTGATATAGATATTCCAAGAGATAAGTTTGTTGTTATGACAGGGCTTTCCGGCTCGGGAAAATCGAGCCTTGCCTTTGACACGCTCTACGCCGAGGGGCAGAGAAGATATGTTGAATCTCTTTCTTCCTATGCAAGGCAGTTTTTAGGTCAGATGGACAAGCCCGATGTGGAATACATCGAAGGTCTTTCGCCTGCTATAAGCATCGACCAGAAAACCACAAGCAAAAACCCCCGTTCAACTGTGGGAACAGTTACCGAAATTTACGACTATTTAAGACTTTTATATGCCAGGATAGGTGTGCCGCATTGTCCAAAATGCAAGCAGGTTATAAATCAGCAATCTGTTGATGAAATTGTGGACAGCCTTATGGAATATGGCGAAGGCACAAAGCTGCAGATTCTTGCTCCGGTTATAAAAGATAAAAAGGGTGAACACTCAAAAATAATAAACGACGCAAGAAAAAACGGTTATGTGAGAATAAGAATTGACGGAAACATAAGAGATTTATCCGAAGAAATTCACCTTGAAAAAACCCACCGCCACACAATTGAAATTGTTGTGGACAGAATAATTATAAAATCCTCTGCCATATCAAGAATTGCTGATTCTGTGGAAACAGCATCAAAGCTTGGCGACGGAATTATTGTGGCGGATTTATTTGACAAGGGAGAAAGAATTTTCAGCCAGAACTATGCCTGCAAAAACTGCGGCATAAGCATCGAGGAAATGAGCCCGAGAATGTTTTCCTTCAACTCTCCCTTTGGTGCCTGCCCTGAGTGCAGCGGTCTGGGAAGCTTTATGAAGATTGACCCGGAGCTACTGATTCCCGACGATTCAAAATCTATCTACGATGGCGGAATATGCGCTTTCGGATGGGGAAATGTGGCAGATGAGACAACCTATTGGAGCGCTTGGCTTGATTCCCTTTCAAAAAAATATAAATTTGACAAAACAACTCCCATAAAGGATTTGCCAAAGGAAATTATGGACATCGTTCTCTATGGAAGTCCGGAGCCTATAAGCATCAATCACAATGGCTACAAAAAAACAGCTCCCTTTGAAGGGGTTATAACCAATCTTGAAAGACGATATAACGATTCCTTTTCGTCTTATTCAAAGGGTGAAATAGAAAATCTTATGGGCGAGGTGCTCTGCAAAGCGTGCAAGGGAAAAAGACTCCGTCCTGAGGTTCTTGCAGTAACAGTCGGGGATATAAACATTGCCGAGCTTACAGATATGCCAATAAGCGATATTAAAGATTTTTTTGATTCACTGGTTCTTGGCGAAAAGGAAAAAATTATTGCCCGTCAGATTTTAAAAGAGATAAATGCCCGTCTGGGATTTTTGGTTGATGTGGGGCTTAATTATCTTTCTCTTTCACGAAGCGCAGGAACTCTTTCCGGCGGCGAAGCCCAGAGAATTCGCCTTGCCACCCAGATTGGCTCAGGGCTTACGGGGGTTATGTATATTCTTGATGAACCCAGCATAGGCCTCCACCAAAGAGACAACAACAAGCTCATAGCAACTCTTAAAAAGCTAAGGGATCTTGGCAACACTCTCATTGTTGTTGAACACGATGAAGACACAATGCTTGCCGCCGATGAAATTATAGACATAGGCCCCGGAGCAGGGGTTCATGGCGGA
>JAFSBJ010000096.1 GCA_017437345.1 Clostridia bacterium
GAAGACACCCGCTTCCTGCATTGCAACATAAAAACCCTTAATCTTATTCCTGCAGTAATTGCATCCCAGAGAGCGAAAGAAAAAGGATGCACAGAAACAGTTTTTCATAGAAGCGGCAGAGTCACAGAATGTGCCCACAGCAATGTTCACATCATAAAAGACGGTGTTTTCATCACAGCACCAACAGACAACCTCATCCTTCCGGGAATTGCCCGCAAGCATATTATAGATGCCTGCCACCGTCTTGGAATTGCAGTTTCAGAAACACCATATACCATAAACGATCTTATGAGTGCTGATGAGGTTATGATTTCTTCAGCAGGTTCGCTCTGTATTGCCGCAGAGGAAATAGACGGTAAAAAAGTAGGGGGCAAAGCTTCAGAAATTTTAAAAGCTATTCAGGATGAGGTTTTAAGAGAATTTATGGAAGAAACAAAATGAAATATTTTTTAATATTGCTTTTAGTATGGAATGTTTTTGTGTTTGTCCTTTATGGTTTAGATAAATACAAAGCAAAAAAATCCCTTCGCAGAACACCCGAAAAGTATCTCCTTTTATCTTCCTTTTTATTGGGCGCTCCTGCAGCTATTTTTGCTATTGTTATATTTAATCATAAAACCTCAAAAATGAAATTCCGGATTCTGATTCCTCTGTTTGTTGTTATAAATATCCTGATACTTTATGCTATTCTCAAATAAAAATGAGATGTATAAAATCGTTATATGGTTTTATACATCTCATTTCTGCTTTGAAAGCTGTTTTTTAAATTCAGTAGGCGTCATATTCATATGTTTTTTACTTTATAGGAAACTGCGTTCCTATAAAGTAAAAAACTTTGATTGTATTGCCGTGCAAAATTTTTGAAAAGCTTTGCTTTTCAAAATGCACATGGCTAAAGAAAAGCGAATTTGCTCCGCACTTCCGCCGCAGGCGGTGCGGCGAAGCCGCTTTTCTTGTATAGCCTGAAAAAATTTGAATAATTCTTAAATCCTGCTTTGAAGCATGTTTCTTCCACAGAACTACTGTTCTTGATAAGATAGTTAAAAAGATATATTCTTCTTAATATCACATAGTTCCATATTGAAATTCCGACCTGCTCTTTAAACAGATGTGATAAATATGATTTTCCAACATTAAACTTTGCAGCAATACTGTTAATATCAATATCTTCCTTAAGATGACTTTTTATATGCTTTATAACATCGTTTATGAGTTGGTTTTCATGGGTGCTGCTGTCCACATCGCTGCAAAGGGGAATGATGTTTCTCCCAAGCTTTATTAAAAACTCCACTATCCTGCAAATACTAAGAACCGAATTTATACTGTCGGAGCTTTTTGCAAGGTCTAAAATATTTGTCAAATCATACCCTATGTTGTGAGCATCCACAATCTTTGCAGGAATATGATTCCCCACGCCCTTTTGTCTTTTATAAAACAGATTGAAAACGCTGTCATCCTTTATTGGAAATGAGTTCATCAGGGTTTCGTCGGCAGAAAGGATTATTCTTTCGTGAAATTTGTCATCATCAACATTAAGCTGAAATAGCTCATCGGGATTAACAATAACCATATCTCCTTCATCAATGTCATATTGTCTACCCTCAATTTTTATGTTTCCTGTGCCATGGATAAAAAATACTATAAGTAGTTTATGTTCATAGTGCATATATTTTGCTGGTAAATTATGTTGAATAAGATTATAAAATGTGATATACTCAAATACGGAGGAATTATTTATGAATCTGTATTTTGCACCCCTTGAAGGTATAACAACCTATATTTTCAGAAACACCCATAAGGAATTATTCGGAGGCTGTGATAAGTATTATGCTCCCTTTATAGTTCCCACAGACAATGAAAAAATAAGCCTTAAAACTCTCCGTGATATAAGTCCTGAAAAAAACAATGAAAAGCCAAAGGTTCAGGTTATGTGTACCACGCCTACAGCCTTTTGTGAATTTGTCAAAAAAATAAAAACAATAGGCTATGATGAGGTAAATCTCAATCTTGGCTGTCCATCGGGAACTGTTGTAAAAAAATCAAGAGGCTCCGGAGCGCTTAGGGATGTCCGGACTCTGGATAGCTTTTTTGATGGGATTTTTTCATCGTCAGATATAAAGATAAGCGTCAAAACAAGAGCCGGCTTTTATTCCCATGATGAATTCGACTCTCTTTTAGATGTCTATAATAAATATCCCATATCAGAGCTCATTGTTCACCCAAGAGTAAGGGAGGAATATTATAAAGGCGAACCAAATATGAAAAGCTTTGATCTGGCATATGAAAAATGCAAATCAAAGCTCTGCTATAATGGAAATATATATACCTTGTCTGATTACGACACCATAAGCACAAAATATAAAAACCTATCATCTGTTATGATAGGCAGGGGTGCTGTGAGAAATCCGGCAATATTCAGGGAAATAAAGGGTGGTAAGCCTCTTAAAACAGAAGAACTCATAAGATTTTCAAAGCTTCTTGAGGAAAGATATTATAATCTTCTTGATTCCGACAGATACACCCTTCATCGCCTTAAGGAAATATGGATATATGCAATGGATAACTATAAAGATGAAAAGAAAATCTTAAAGGCAGTAAAAAAATCCACCAAACTGACTGAACTAAATTCGGCAATTGAGGCTTTGCCTTTAATTTAGTATCAGAGGTATAAGTATTCCTACAGTAACTATTCCTGCACACATAAGCTTGTATAGAATGTTCTTTTCTTTAAACACAAGCCATCCCGTTAAAACAGTCACAATAACCGACGACTGCTTAATAAGAGTCATAAGAGTAACCTCGCTTGCAGGATTTGCATTTGCTTCAAATAAAAGCTTGTCGCCAAGCACAAGGGAAAAGCTCATAAGGGGTATCCAGTAGTTGCCATATATCGACTTAAAAGAAATTTTTTCTTTTTTAATAATCAGAATCATACCATATATAACCGACATAAAAAACATAAACCAGAATTGAAGCTGACTTGATTCAATATGTTTCATAAGCACTTTGTCCATTGTTCCTGATATAGCATTAAAAAAGCAGTTTAAAAGAGCCGCTGTCATAATAGGAAGGCTGAGTTCTTTTGAACCGGATTTATCTTTTTTTATGTTTACAAGGTATAACCCCAGAATAACAAGCATAACCCCAATGGCTTTTGGCATAGTGAAGCTTTCGCCAAGGGCAAAAACTCCCAAAAGGGTTGAAAAAACCATTCTTGATAAATCCACAATGCCATATAAACTAACCGACATATTCTTTATTGCAATAAGAGAAAAAATCCATGCTGTGCAGCATACTGCCGATTTTATAAATGCATAGAAAATAAAAACAGGCTCTAAGCTTAAAGCGGCTTTAATATTTGGCAGAGTAAATAAAAAACCGATAAAGGTGTAGAAAAAAAGAATCTCATTTGAGCTGCTCTTTCTGAGAGCGGCTTTTTTCATACCTTCTCGGCTCCCTTTAAGAAGAGCATATATAAAAATAAACAATATCCACAAATTATCCATAGTAACCTCTCGTTTTTAATAATCATCTGTAGTTCAACATATGAATTGTACTCTTATCCTTTAAAAAAATCAAGAGGAAAGCTTAATGAGAGAAAATATTGAAAAAATATCGACAAAGATAAATAAAAACTCCTTGTATTATAAGGAAAAAACAACGATAAAATCACAAAGTAAAAAATAAGAAAAGATGCTGTATCTCCTTGTCGAAAAGAAATAATAATATAAAACCCTTTTTCTACAAAATCCTTTTTTGTTTTTTTATATAATATTAAAAAAGGAGGTTCTCACTATGGAAAAAGCACCTGCAAAAGCTGCATCAGTCATACTCTCAAAAACGAAAGATGGCTGCGAAAAGGCGATACTCAGTGTGAGTTTTAAAACCATTGTAAATATTGTATTGTGTGTAATGTTTTCTCAGGCAGGGATATTTTCAGATATGTATCCCTTTGGAATCGCTTTCTACACCTCTGTTTTTCATAAAAAAAGCTGGTTTATTTTATATTTTATATCATGTTTGTCGGTTTTCGTTTTCAAAACTCCCTATCCTCTGGTACATATAGCATCTCTTAGTGCCATAACAGCTATAATGGCTGTGTTTGATTTAACGCATAAGCTGTCGAGGGGGATAATAGCCTCCTTAGTTTTTTTAATGCTAAAGCTATGCTACATAGCTCTTTCCGGCTTTGTCTTTTATAAGCTCTTTGCATTATTGATAGAGGCGGCAATAGTTTTTTTATCTGTTATCATTTTTGAAAAAGGCTGGAGTGTTGTTTCCGATATTACAAAAAGAAGCTATATTTCATCCCTGGAGAGCATATCAGCAATTGCTTTTCTCTCTCTTGTGTCCCTTAGTCTTGCATCATTTCCTGCCATAGCTGGCTTTAACAGCGCAAATGTTTTTTCAGTTCTTTTAATATTTGTTTTTTCTCTTTCCGGAATAAATGGTGAAGCAGTATCTTTAGGGGTTTTGCTGGGAAGCATCGGAGCCATAAAGATGGGCGACTATGCCGCCATAAGCGCAGGGTTTCCTTTGGGAGCGCTTATGGCATCTGTTTTTGCTCCCTTTGGCAGAATTGCTGCTGTTCTTGGCTTTATGATTGCCAACACAGCCGCCGGAATTATCACAGCCGATGCATCCCAGGTGGCTGTGAGCATCTATGATAGTCTTATGGCAGCCATGCTTTTTATGATTACTCCCCAAAAGATATGTCATAGTGTTTCTGAGGTATTCAGGAAAAGCAAATCCTCTTCGGGCGCCGAGCTAAAAAGCAGACGAATATCCGACTCTATAAAAGAACGGCTTGATGAAATGAGCCAAAGCTTCCGTGAGCTTTCCCAAATATATGGTGCATCAACTGTAAATAAGGAGCTTGGGTATGAATATGTCATTTCCAAATTCAGGCAGATAACAAGCTCTGCCTGCCTGGCATGTCCGCTTAAAAACGACTGCTTTAATAAGAAAGAATCAAAAGGATACAGATATATGGCAAAAATGCTTGAAACAGCTTTTAAAACAGGGAAAATATCTCCCGAAACCCTCCCTTCAGGATTCAAATCAAGATGCTCACGACATGAGAGCTTCTGCAGGGAGTTTAATTCGGTGTTTTCCGTCATCAAAACAGAAAAAATGTGGCTTGCAAAGCTCAACGACAGCCGCATGCTCATATCCGATCAGCTTCTTGCTGTAGCCGACACGATTTCCGCAGAAAGCGAAAAATGCACATCTTCAATTGACATAAATCTTGAAGAAAGCATCAGATCAGAGATGGACAAGGCCTGCATTTTTCCTGAGGAACTCACGGTTGAAAGGGACGATTGCGGAGATTTTTGCGTGAGCGTTAAGTTTAGGGAATTAAAGCTCAGAAGCGACACCCTTTGCGAGATTTCAGATATAATCTATGACCTCACCGGAAAAAGAACCAACTGCACAAGCCCCAAAAGATTTGGCGAAACAGTATCCTACAGATTCTATCCGGCTCATAGCTTCACAGCAAGCGTTGGCTATTGCTCTCAGGTGAAAAACGGAGAAAAGGTAAGCGGTGACAGTTTTAGCTTTTTTTCTTCCGATGGTCAGCATCTTAATATTATTCTAAGCGATGGAATGGGAAGCGGAGAGACAGCCCAAAAACAAAGCAGGCTCACAGTTGAACTAATGGAAAAATTTTTAAAGGCAGGCTTTAAAAGTGATGCAGCTGTGCGTCTTATAAATTCATCCCTGCTTTTAAAATCGTCAAGAGATATTTTTTCCACCATCGACCTTTGCACTCTCGACCTTGCCGGAGGCTCTGCCGGCTTTATAAAGCTTGGAGCCGCTCTTTCCTATATTAAAACCGACGGAAAAATAATTGCTGTAAATAGCACGGGTCTTCCTGCAGGAATTATCAGAGAAATAGATGTTGAGAAGCATTTTCTTTCCATCTCCGGCGACACACTAATTCTTATAATATCCGATGGCGTTGCCGATATTTCTCTTAAAAATCCTTCCTGCGAAGGGTGGCTTGAAAAAGAGCTGGCATCTGTGGATACCTCCAACCCACAGATTATAGCCTCAAGAATAATGAAAAAAGCAAGCGCCCTTGTTAAAAATCAGATACACGACGATATGACAGTTGTTGCTGTAAGCATAAAAAAGGTATAAATTGCTAAAAACAATCCCATACTATCTTTAACAATTAAAAATAAGGAGCTAAATTATGCCTGGAAATGAAAAAAAGAATGGACTTCTTTCCTTGTTTAAGGGAGTGTTCAAAAGCAAAAAGGAGGAATGTGCCGATATTGTAACTCAGGCAGAAACGGTCATTTCCGATTATGTGAGCAAAAGAAGAAATGAAA
>JAFSBJ010000097.1 GCA_017437345.1 Clostridia bacterium
ATAGTATTCATCTGATTTAACAGAGGCTACAAGCTTTGGATAAGCATCGCTGAAATTTTCATCAAGATAAAGCTTCATTAAAAGCTCTATGGCATATCTTACTGTGTAGCTATGGCTTGATTTTATCCAGATGTTTATTTTATCAATAAGCATTTTGGTGTTGTTTTTAAATGCTGCGGGCACAAACATATCGCAGGTTGCCCAGTTATCTATATGGGGTAGAAACCTTTCTGTTTCAGCTATGGCTATATTATAATCTTTTATTTTTTCCAGTAGTAACGCGTGGAGATTATCTTCTTCAAAATATTTATGAGGAAGCTTTTTCATAAACTTCTTGGCTTCGGGCTCTCTATAGAAGCTATTGGCAAATTTTCTTAACTTGGGAACTCTTATGCCGATAACCTTTTCTTTCGGAACAGTTGGCATAAGTTTTTGGGAAAACAACTTATATTCTTTGTCTTGCATCTGGAAAAGTGTTTTTTGAATTCCGGTCATATTTACCTCCAAAATGGATATAATATCAAAAAAACTACAGGAGTGATTTATATGGTCAACAATGACACAATTGAGCTTTTGAAGGAATGTAATGCAGGGGTTAAGATGGGTGTCAGCGCTATTGAAGAGGTTATTGACAAAACAGATGACAGCAATTTTAAAAAGCTACTGGCCGACAGCCTTGATGAACACAAAAGGCTTGGTGACGAAACCCACAAGCTTTTGGATTCATATAACGACAGCGACAAAGAACCTAATATTATGGCAAAGGGAATGTCGTGGCTTAAAACAAATATGATGATGTCGGTAAACCACTGCGATGAAACAGTTGCCGATTTAATCACAGACGGTTGCAATATGGGTGTTAAATCCCTTTGCAAATACCTAAACAAATATGCTGCAGCCGACGAAAAATCAAAGGATATTGCTAAAAAGCTTATAAGCATGGAATCACAGCTTGCAATTGATATGAGAAGCTATCTATAATAAATCATTTTTTCTGATTCCTAAAAAACAGGACTGTAAAAAAACAATTGTTTTTTTACAGTCCCTATTCTTTAAATAAAGCAAATCTATAAGCCGGGTTCTGTATTTGACAACTATCTATCTAGGATATACATTTCTGCATACCTCAAGCCACCCACAGACAGCCGAGCAAGCTATAGTCTAATGTGGGTGTTGCATCAGATGGGGTTTACACGCCAATTCGATCTCCCGAATCGCGGTGAGCTCTTACCTCGCCTTTTCATCCTTACCGATATACTTTCGGCGGTTTTTTTCTGTTGCACTTTCCTTAGAGTTTCCTCCACCGGGAGTTACCCGGCACCCTGCTCTGTGATGCCCGGACTTTCCTCATTCAGAGCCTTACGGCTTCTGCCCGCAGTTGTCTGATTTGCTTCGATTAATTATAGCATCTTTTTTTTTTTGAGTCAATCACTTTTTATATACATAGATTTCACCTATCATAGCAGGTGAGTTTTTATATTTAGGTTTATGCTGAGAAGAGACTGCTGTTTATAAAACCTTTATTTTTCGCCCTTTCCCATTGTTATTTTCAAAATGCCTTCGCAGGCTTCGTATATATCGCGATAGGTTATATCAAAATCTCTTGTGTACCACGGATCTGCCACATCGCCGCCGCGGGAGGTAAAGTCCATCATTTTTCTTATTTTGTTTTCAGGGTCGGAGCCAAATATCCTGTGCATATTGCGGATATTGGCACTATCCATACCGATGAACATATCATATTTTTCATAGTCACTCTTTTTTAGCTGAACAGAATATTTGCCGCCGGCATCTATTCCCTTTTCATTTAAAAGCTTTCTCACAGGCGGATAAACAGAGTTTCCAAGTTCATCACAGCTTGTGGCTGATGAGGATATTTGAAACTGCTTTGAAAATCCCGTTTTATTAACCATATCTTTTAAAACAAATTCTGCCATTGGTGAGCGGCAGATGTTGCCGTGGCAGACAAACATAATTTTTTTCATTGGTATAGCCTCGCTTTTTATTTTTATATTACATATTACAGAAAATCTGCGAAATAAATTCTGAAGATTTTCATAGCTTGCAATCTAAATTGATTTAGTGTATAATGTAATTATTTACAATACAAAGGAGGTGACACTATGGATTTTTTCTCATATATAGCTTCGTTTATGGCTACGGTGCTTGGATTATGTGAGCCCTTTGGCAAAAAGATGCAGACAATTCTTATTTTTAATTTTGCAGGGAATTTCCTTGTTGGGCTAAGCTACTTTCTGGTTAAAGGATACAGCGGTGCGGCTATTTGCTGTGTGGCTTGTGTTCAGGTTGTTATAAACTATATATTTGACAGAAAAAAACTAAGGGTTCCTAAATGGCTTATTCTAATATATGCAATAGCCTTTGCCGCGGTAAATCTTATGACATTCAGCAGATGGTATGATATTTTATCCCTTACTGCAGCAATGCTTTTTGTTGTTAGTGTGGCACAGAGTGACGCCCGATACTACAGGATTTTATACTGGCTCAATTCATCAATTTGGATTTTTTATGATTTTCTGAGCGGTGCCTACGGAAATCTTTTGACACACATTATTCTCTTTGCGGCAACTCTCATTGCTATTATAATAAGAGATACAGAAAAAGTAAAGAAGAATAAAGATTAATTTTGAAAAAGGGATTGTAAAAAAACAATAGTTTTTTTACAGTCCCTTTTGAAATATACACGTAATTACAGGTTTAAAAGTCTTTTTGCATTAAGTGATAATACTTTTTCTTTTTCGCTATCGCTTATAAGATTGTCCATAAGCACACCACCGATATACATTCCTGGATGGCAGGTTGGAAAATCGGAGCCAAAGAGGATGCGGTCAACACCAAAATTATCAATGACTTTACGAAGCATACCATAGCGGAACATTCCGTAGCCGGAAAGGTCGAGATAATAGTTGTCGCTCATTTTTGCTCGTTCTATATGACGGAGACAGTCTGTTTTTTCGCCGGGGTGTGCCGCAACAAAGATAACATCCTTATGATTTTGCACCATTTTGTCCATTTCATCATTATCACGGGAATGAAAGCTTACTATCATATTGCATTTTCCTGCTTCATTAAGTATTTCGGAAAAAGCACTGTCGGAATAGTCGGTCCAGCCATATATATAGGGAACAAGCTCACCAATAAGATTCACGCCATTTTCTTTCATGCGGTGAATTTCGGCAATTGACTCTTCCACATATTGAGGATGAACATGAAATCCGGGAACATAAAAATCACCGTAGATTTTTTTTAGTTCAAGAGCGGTATCGTTATTGGCTTTAATTTTTTCCCAGACATTTGAATAACCTTCATTTGAAATTTCCACAACAGAACCACAGATTACAGAAACCCCAAGACCTTGCATAACATCGAAGGTGTTTTGCACGCTCATCTGGCTTGTGCCGGGATAATTGCAAATATTATGTTTATTTTCTATAAAAGGGTGGGTGTGGAAATCAATTATATCAAAGCTCATTATTATTTCTCCTTTTTATTTCATAAGTTTTTTAGTGCTTCTTCTGATGTTTTATATTGAATTGGAACAGATATTTTCCGCTTTCGTCTATTACACCATATTTTCCGCTTGAAACAACCGTAGCAAAGCCATTTTCAAATTCGGAAATATAGTCATAGATAAAGGGCGTGATAGGTTTATTATCAAAGCCGATAAGGCCCCATTTACTATTTTTATTGGCTGCTGCTATAACATTATAATCATAGGAAGGGTTAAAGCCTGTGTATTCAAAGGGAATAACCACATTGCCTTCATAGTCGATTATTCCATGCATCCTCCCTTTTGAGACTATTGCCTTGCCATATCTGAATTTATCGGCATATGAATATTCGAAGGGAATTATAATATCACCTGAGTCGTTGACATATCCATATTTTTCAATACCATTTTCTATTATGCTTACTGCAGAGAGTCCATTTTCAAAATCACCGGCACTTTTATAGATATAGCCCGACACATTTTCTCCGTTTGGCAAAAACAGCGCCCATCTGTCATCTTTTTTTAGAAATACGGAGATAGCTGTTCCTTGCTTTACATCTGAATGGATACAGTCTATAACCTCATTTCCGCTCTGGTCGATGTAGCCATAGCCATTACCATAGGCAAGAGCTATTCCATTTTTAAATTCTTCTATATAACGATAGGTCTTATCGGTGACGGGGGTGCCATCGGTTGAAATTATGCTAAATTTTTTGTCTTTATAGGCAACTGTTACGGGGTTATCTGAAAAGGAATAGATATAATCATATTCAAAAGGAATAGCAACGGTTCCGTCGAGATTTACTGCACCATATCGGGTTCCCAACTGTGCAACAGAAACATTGAGATTTCCAAAGGGATGGATATAGTCATAGCCTGTGGGTATTATGGTTGTTCCGCCGCAATCCACTATGCCGAATTTGCCATTATAGATAACTCTTGCTCTGCCCCTTGAATCAAATTTATCAAGTGCATCATATATGGTGGGAATGACTGTGTTTCCGAAGCTATCAATACAGCCCCACTTACCATTGCGCACCACATAGTAGCCCTTTATCATATTGTTATCTGTGTGGATGCCTGTGCGGATTTCATACACTTCATTATAATGAGTTTCTGAAAGACTTCCCGACACACAGTTTCTGAGATACCATCTTGACCCGGCTTTAACCATAGCAATAAGATTGCCGCTATATGCTGCATCTTCATATTTTACAGGGACAATCATTTTACCATCTATATCGCAAATCCCAACATCATCATCTATGCGAAGATAAATCTTTTCTTCTGAGATATATTCTATTTCGTTATACACAATATCTGTTAAAAATCTCCCTGATGATGAAACAAGACCACCGCGGTGGTTCACAATCACCTTGAAAAGCTCAGAATTATCATAATTAGAAATATTGTCATAATGAAATGGCAGAATGATTTCTCCTTTGGAATTAACAAGACCATATTTACCGGATTTTGATGCAACTGCAACCCCAGCCTGATTATAGAAACCGGGCTGATACTCAGGGCAGATGATATTTACACTATGGGTGTTGTAATCATAGTCAACCTCTAGCCCGATTGCTTCACACAGAAGCCTTAAAGGTACAAAATCTCTTGTGCCCGATTTATAGGACAGACAGGCATTTTCCATAACCTTATAGGCAAAGGAATAACGGTCACTTATACTAATTGTACCGCTTTTGGAGTCGTAGGTAACGGAGCGGGTTGGGGTTGAAAAGGTATAGACTATTTTATTTTCATCTGTGCTTAATTTCAGATTAAATATCTCCTGAGCTTTTTCCGGAAGGATATATACGCTATTGGCATACATCGCATAAGAGCCGGAATCCAGCTGACGGACATTGTTTATGTATATTTCAGGCATAGAGGACGCAGAGCCTGCGCTCATTGCCAAAAACAAAGAAATTATTAAAATTAAAAAAATGCTTAATTTTTTCAGCATGACGACCTCCGGGTAGAATAATATATTATATATTATCACGCCCGAGATTATATTTTCAACAGATGATAAGCTTATGTAATATAATTTTTAATTTACTGTAATATTAGAAGAACTTGATACTCTATCTGTTGAGATATAGGTTTCATATATGACTGAAAGATAGTCCCAGAAGAGTTTTGTTATATTTCCGTCGGGATTAAGGCCTGATGCATACTGAATAGCTTTTACGCTCTCTATTGTTGGCTGATCAGCTATGCCGGAAAGTGATGGAGGCGGAATATTTGAAAACCTTTGAGATAGAGAATAGAGCATAGTCTGAATGACATATATCGTTGGGGTATAGGAATTATTATCAGTTCTTAGCCCTGCTTCAGGAAATATTCTCACCCAATTTGGCGGTGCATTGTCGGTTTCGATTTCTCTATATACTCTTACTATGGCATCCCAGGTGCTGTTGTCGGTTATTCCTGTTTCATTTAGCGAAAACCTATTTTGAAAAGCCTGCACAGCTTCTTTAGTGGAATTGCCATACACTCCATCGGGAATTACACTTGGAATTTCAGAATAGACTCCTGATATTACTCTTAAAAAAACCTGCAGATTTCGTATGGGAGAATCAAAGTTTAAATACTCCGTCATAAAAACACTCCTTTTTAATTATCGTTATCACCAAGAGACAAGTCGTTTCCCGGAAACTGCTCCGGGCTTACAATATCGGAAGGGTATGTGATATTGGAAAGCACAACTGAGGCTATTGTTTCATAGGTATTGTAGATAACATCCCAGGTTCCCCTATCTACAACACCTGTTGGTTCAAGAGAATATGCCCGTTGAAATTCCAGAACTGCATTCTGGGTTGCATCATTAAAAACACCTGTGACCTCTATAAAGGGTATTCTCGAATCAAACTGAGATATGACACCAAGAAAATACTGAATATAGGAAACCTTTGCACCTTCATCTCCCAAAGATGACGGATTTATAAATTCAGTGCTTGCACCTAAAATCTGCTGACCTTCAGAATCAAGCTCTGCAAGGCGGCGGACTGCAACATAGAGTAGTGTCATTTTATTCCAGGTGGCAGGGCCAACAACTCCATCGGGGGTAAGATTGAAGATGCGCTGAAAAGCTGTTACTGAGTTTTCTGTGGACTCGCCGAATATTCCATCTATGGGAGTAATTTTGGGTATGGCGGGATAATTTGATGATATATCATTGAGATACTGCTGAACAACATACACATCCTCCCCCCTGTCACCAAGGCGGACGGGATTTCCGGGATAAAGATTTAGTATTCCGGATATGGGGGCATCTGTAACAAGCTCGATGTCGCTTCCGTAGTAATTCTGAAGAATTTCAAAGGAACTAAGCCCCCTTTGAGCAAGCTCCTGACTCCCCCATTGGGAAAGACCTTCGCAGGTTACTGTGGTGCCATTGCAGTATTTGGCGGCAAGAGGCTCAATAAAGCCCTGACGACGGATATAGGTGGTGAAGATGTCGTCTACTATACGGTCGATATTTTCATAGATATTTCTTCCGCGGATGAATTTCTGATCATAGGCTGTGGAAGATGTGATATCAAAATTATATCCCCTTGAAGGATAAAACTCTGTGTAGACTCTGTTTAGTGCATAGGAAATCTGAGCATAGATATTTGCATATATTGCGGCTTCATCCCAGGTGGGATAGATTTCACTTGATGCAACATTTTTTATATAATATGGAAAGCTTACGGTAAGGTTTTCTGCATCAGAATCGGGAGAACCGAGATGCACTGTGATAAAATCGGGAACAAAGGGAGCTCCTGGAAG
>JAFSBJ010000098.1 GCA_017437345.1 Clostridia bacterium
ACAGCTTGTCTTTTATAGCATAAGTATAACCATATATATAATATCATATTTTAAACTTAATGTAAAGTAATAATAAGGCTTATTTTTTAATTTTTCCTGCCTTGACGACAGATGGAAATTTAAGTATAATAAATCATATAAAACAATACTTTTGAGAGGATTTTATTTTTATGGAATGGATAATCTTTAAGATATTTACATCAAACGAAGGAATAGAAGCTGTTTGCAATATGCTCTATGAACTTGGCATAACAGGCACAGAAATAGAAGACGAGCAGGAATTCAAGGAGTTTTTGGAAGAAAATAAAAAATACTGGGACTATGTTGACGACGAGCTTCTTAGAGAAAAAAGCGGCGAAACCAAGGTTAAGATATACATAGAAAACAACAGCGAAGCAAAAAATACTATTGCAAAAATTTTAGCAGAGCTTGAAAAATTAAAGCTTGCAGATACCCAAAAGCAATGGGGCAGACTTGAAACCGAAACAGAAGGAATTAACGAAGAAGACTGGGCAAACAACTGGAAGGAATTTTTTAAACCCACAAAAATCGGGAAAAAAGTTCTTATTCAGCCTCAGTGGGAAAAATTCGAGGGCGAAACAAGCCGCACAATATTTACAGTAAATCCCGGAATGACCTTCGGCACAGGAACCCACCACACCACAAAGCTCTGCATTGAATATCTTGAAGATGCCATAGACAAAGACAAAACAGTTCTGGACATTGGCTGCGGAAGCGGAATTCTTTCTATCATTTCCCTTCTTCTTGGCGCAAAAGAAGCCTATGCGCTCGACATTGACCCGGCTTGCGAGCATGTTGCCTATGAAAACGCGGAGCTCAATAATGTTGATAAATCAAAATACCATGTTTATTCAGGAGATATTTTAACCGATAAAGAGCTTTTTGAAAAACTAAGTGTAAGAAAATATGATGTTATAGTTGCAAATATTGTGGCAGATGTTATAATCGCTCTTTTGCCAACAGTTAAAAAGCTGATTGCTCCGGGCGGGGTGTTTATATGCTCAGGAATAATCGAAGAAAGAACAGATGATGTTAAAGAGGCCTTTGCAAAAAATAATATGGAAATTGCAGATATAAAAAGAAGCGGTGAATGGGTAGCCATGAAATGTGATTTTTAATGAAAAATGTTGAAAAATCAAAGAGAAAATTATCGTCTTTTAGTTTATTTTACAAAAATCTCTTGACTAAAGTGCTTTTATGTTGATATAATAAGCAATTGAGAGGTGTGGTTAATGCACAGATTTTTCACAGACCTTTCATCCATTAAGGATGACAAAGTGTTTATAAGCGGCGATGATGCCCATCACATATCAAAGGTTTTGCGTCTTAAAGAAGATGATGAGATTATCGTTTGCGATAAAGCCGGCACAGACTATCTTTGCTCAATTAAAACAATTGAAAAAGATATGGTGCAGGCATGGATACTCAAAAAGGAAATCGCCTCATCGGAGCCTCCGATAGAAATCACCCTCTATCAGGGAGTGCCAAAAGGAGACAAGCTGGAAACCGTTATTCAGAAATGCGTTGAGCTTGGAGCGGTCAGAATTGTTCCTGTGGCAATGAAACGCTCGGTGGCTGTTATAAAAGACAAGGAAAAGAAAAAAGAGCGGATGCAAAGAATTGCTCTTGAAGCCTCGAAGCAGTGTCAGCGTTCAAAGGTGCCTGAAGTTATGGAGGTTATGAGCTTTAAAGAAGCAATTTCCCATGCCCAAAAAAATGATTTGAAGCTTCTGCCCTATGAAGCAGAAGATGAGAAGAAATTAAAAGACATTCTTCTTGAAAATAAAAATTTAAAAACAATCGCTGTTTTCATCGGACCCGAAGGCGGATTTGATGATGAAGAAATTAAAATTGCCGGGGAAAACGGATTTACAACGGTTACCCTTGGCCCAAGAATAATGAGAACAGAAACAGCACCCATAGCCTGCATCGCGGCGGTGATGTATGAACTGGGTGACTGGTAGACCATAAATAACGCAGAGATTTTCCCTGCGAAGGAACGGAGTTTATCAATGAACAACTTAACAAAAACAGACAAGAGAAAACATCTTGAACAGGAAGCAAATATTACCCTTACTTCCACATCTGTATCTATAATATCTTTCTTTATTCTTCTCTATGCACAGAGCATAGTTAAAACTCATTACCTAAAATCAGGCACCTTCTTAACAATTGTAGCCCTTGTTTATGCGGCAGCAACAATTGCTGTGGGCGCTTATGCAATAATAAAAAAAGAAAAATGGCTTTGGGAATATGCAATTTTCGGCGCTGTTATGACAATAGGCTACTACTTCCTTTTAAACCCAGGTGTAACAGGTCTTCCCTTCCTCTATTCGGAAACCGAATCCGGTCTTAAAATCAGCAGTGCAGCCCTTGCTATTTCAAATCTTTTAAAAACAAGCCATATCATTTATGGTCTTTGGGCGGCAAATGTTTTATATTGTATTCTTTCAATAGCTCTTCACTCT
Source organism: Clostridia bacterium (assembly GCA_017437345.1). The sequence goes on from JAFSBJ010000098.1 coordinate 2,490, forward strand.
GTTAAATATAATAAGATTAAGAACACAAAAGCTATTAAATAGTAATTTGAGTGGATGTAAAAAAGTCCAGACTGCAAAAAGGCGTAATAACAAGTGATGCAAAATGTTAATTAAGCTGTAAATCCTTTATTTTTATATTTAATGTTGAAAAACATCTTTTTTAAGATGTTTTTCTTCTTTTTTATGCCTTTTTGCTATTGCCAAATCTCTCCCTCGCAGTACCTTTGTACAGCGTCGGGCTATCGCTCAAAGCAAGGCAAAGCCTTGCTTTGAGTTCGATTTGACAATTCTGAATCTTTTTTTCCTATCCCCATTGATGTCTTTTTTGTATCCAAATGTATTGAAATTTCTGTAAATTTGTGTATAATAATATTATCTTAACAAAAGAGAGGTTAATAAAATGAAAAAAAGCTTATTAAAATTTATTTCCCTGTCACTTTGCATATCTTTGTTTTTTGCTGTGGCAGCAGGTGCCCAAACTCAGGGACTCCAGGTTGCAGAAGGAAATTCTGTTGAAACCGAAGCAATTGAATTTACTGACATTCCTGCAAATGATATTAAATCAGATGCCGATGAAGAAGCTTCATCAGATGCAGAAATCAAATCTGATGCTGATGAAATAATTACATCCGATGCAGAAGATGTGGTTTCATCTGATGCAAAAGAAGAAACCACACCCTCCACCCCACCAGCTCCTTCAGTAGGCGGTTCATCCGGTTCAGGCAGCTCTGCCGGTGCTTCTGAAAAGGGCGAAGACGACAAAAAGGAAGATGAAGAAAAAGCAGAAAGCGATATGGCGCTTAACTTCACAGACCTTTCAGCAGATGACTGGGCATATGGCTCCATTTTAAATCTCGTTAAAAAAGGTATTGTTTCAGGCGACACCATCGGAACTATCCGCCCCGACGGTAATGTTACAAGAGAAGAAGTGGCAAAAATGATGGTTGTTGCAAGAAAATTTGCTGTTGCAGAGGATGTAACAATCGAAGCTGCCGACAGCGATTCTGTTTCCGATTGGGCAAAAGGCTATTTCAAAACAGCTATGGAAAGACGCATCATCACAGGCTACACCGATGGCAGCGTTAGAGGTACAGGAGAAGTTAACAGAGCTGAAATGGCAACAATTATTGTTAGATCTATAAATGCAAGCATTGATAGCTTCACAGCTTCAAGCTTTGCTGATATAACCGGAGCAGATTGGTATGTAAAATATGTTGAGTGTGCTAAAACTCTCGGCATTGTAAACGGTTATCAGGATGGTTCTTTCAAAGGCGAAGCTCTTGTTACAAGAAGAGAAGCTTTTGCTATGATAGAAAGAATGGTAAGATTACTGGAAGCTTTAGAAGCATAAAATTTTCGGAGATGTAAAAATTACTTATTCAAAAAGGCAGAAACGAACCATCGTTTCTGCCTTTTACTATTGCAAATCTCCCCCCACTCGCTGTACTATCGTACAGCTTTGGGGTTCCCTTTCGGTTCGATTCGGCCATTCCAAGCCATTTTTCCTATCTCCGACGGAATGTAAAAATCGTCATTTGATAATCATTTGTTTTTCTTGACAGATTTTTTTGCTTCGGCAATTTCACCCATAAGTTTTAGAATTTTTTTGTTTTTATATCATTCTCAACTAACTGCTCAAAGCCATAACAATCAACCATTTCCGTATCGGCATAATTCATAAATGGAATATATTTAACATACAGTTCTTCATCCACATTAAATCCAAAAAAGTGTAAACACGAAATAATTGTATTCTGAGAAATCGGTTTGTTTTTATTGCTAAAGCTTACTGTTAGAACTCTTTTGGTTTTGTTTTCATTTGTTTTTTTAACATTATCAATAAATTGAAATTTGTATGATATACTTACCATAATTGAAATTCCGTCAAGTTCGTACCATTGAGTTTTTTCGTCATACAAACCTGTAGTGCTTTTTAGTTTTAATTTTGATAGCATTATCTCTCGTCTCTATTACATGCATTATATTACATTCTATAATATATTATAACCATTTAATATGCCATTGTCAACATATGTGTTCAAAGCATTTTAAAAAGTAGCATATACTATTCTTGAGGTGAGGATATGTATATAGCTACACTAGATTCTGTGAAGGTTGGAAATACCGTAGTGTTTTTCAGACATCAAAAAGCTATTTCTCAGGAAGTATTAAGTGGTTTGGCAGATATAGGAAGAAGCCATTTGAGTGCAATAGAGCGTGGTGAAAGAAAGCCAACACTTGAAACTTTATATAGAATATGTGTTGCTCTTGACATCAAACTAAGTACCTTTTGTGCAAAATTAGAAGAATTATTATAACTGTTATGTAATTTCTGAAAAATTTAAATTTTAAGCATTGCAGTTTAGTAGGGCTATTCTGTTTATGAATAGCCTATTTTTTAGCTTTTTTAAATGTTGAAATTTGAGATTCTTCAGCTTCGCTTCAGAATGACACTAGTATTTTTAAAAATTCTGCGTTAATGTCATTCTGAGCGTTAGCGAAGAATCCACATACAAAACCAAAACCCAACTTTTATTGCACAACCTTTTAGCAAATTACCCATTCAAAAAGGCAGAAACGAACCATCGTTTCTGCCTTTTGTTATAAATACTGTTTTATTTGCTTATCTTACTGTTTCTGAACACCAAGGCCTACCTTTTCACCATTGATATTCCATTCTTTTGAAGCTTCATAGTCTGAAACAATAACATCATCTGCGAGAACCTCATCTTTAATAAGCTCTGCATTCTTATCCATTATGCCGGATATTTTGTCATTTCCGCTAACATAAACCTTTATGCGGTCCATAACTTCAAATCCGCTATCCTTACGCATTGTCTGGATTTTGGAAATTATTTCTCTTACAAAGCCTTCTTCAATAAGCTCATCGGAAAGAGTTGTTTCAAGAACAACTGTGATACCGAAATCACTCTCTGAGGCATAGCCTTCAACCTGAGCAGATTCAATTAAGAGGTCATCCTTTGAAAGCTCTATCGAAGCTCCCTGAACATCAAATTTTAAAACTCCATTTGCATCAAGCTCGTCCATAGCGGCATTTCCATCAACATTTGCAAGATATTCTCTTATTCCGCCTAAGAATTTGCCATATTTGGGGCCGACAGTTTTTAGCTGAGGCTTGAAGCTATAGGTTGTGCAGGCTTTAACATCGGAAGCAAACTCAACCTCTTTAACATTTAATTCTTCAGCTATGATGTCTGTGTAGAACTTATCCAGAGTAAAGTCTGCCTTAACATACATCTTTCCTATTGGCTGACGGTTTTTGATATTTGCACTATTTCTGCATGCACGACCAAGAACAACACAGCTTAAAACTTCTTCCATATGTTTTTCAAGCTCAGAATCTATCTTTGCTTCGTCATACACAGGGAAATCACAAAGGTGAACACTCTCAGGAGCATTTTTATCTATTGAGCAAACAAGGTTACGATAGATATCTTCTGCCATAAATGGAATCATTGGAGCTGAAACCTTCGCAAGAGTAACTAAGGTTGTGTAGAGAGTCATATAAGCATTTATCTTATCCTGAGGCATACCCTTAACCCAGAATCTTTCGCTGCTTCTTCTCACATACCAGTTGGAAAGCTCGTCCACAAAATCCTGCATAACCCTTGCAGTTTCTGTAA
>JAFSBJ010000099.1 GCA_017437345.1 Clostridia bacterium
GCAATGCTCGCTTCCGGTTCTGTTCAGGAAACAATGGACCTCGGCGGTGTTGCTCACCTTGCATCCATCAAAGGCAGAGTTCCCTTTGTTCACTTCTTCGATGGTTTCAGAACTTCTCACGAAATTCAGAAAGTTGAAGTTATGGATTATGAAGATCTTAAAGCACTCGTTGATATGGATGCAATCAAAGCATTCAAAGACAGAGCTTTAAATCCTGAACACCCCGTACTCAGAGGTACAGCTCAGAACTCTGATATCTACTTCCAGGGCAGAGAAGCTTCAAATAAATACTATGATGCTCTTCCCGACATCGTAGCTGATTATATGAAAGAAATTTCAAAAATCACAGGCAGAGATTATGCTCCTTTCACCTACTATGGTGCAGCTGATGCTGACAAGATAATCGTAGCTATGGGTTCTGTTACAGAAGCTCTCGAAGAAACTGTTGATTATCTTAATGATGCAGGTCAGAAAGTGGGCGTTATGAAAGTTCACCTTTACAGACCTTTCTCAGCTAAATATTTCTTCGATGTTATGCCAAAAACAGTTAAGAAAATTGCTGTTCTTGACAGAACAAAAGAACCCGGTTCACTTGGCGAACCTCTTTATCTTGATGTTTGCAACCTCTTCCTCGGAAAGAAGGATGCTCCCGTTATTGTTGGCGGTCGTTACGGTCTTGGTTCAAAAGATACAACTCCAACTCAGCTTGTTGCTGTATATGCTAACCTTGATAAGGCTGAACCCAAAAACGGATTCACAATCGGTATCGTTGATGATGTTACAAACCTCTCTCTCGAACTCGGTGAAAGAATCAACGCTGCTCCCGAAGGCACAACCCGTTGTAAATTCTGGGGCTTTGGTTCCGACGGTACAGTTGGTGCAAATAAAGACGCTATCAAAATCATCGGTGACAACACCGACCTTTATGCTCAGGCATATTTTGATTACGACTCCAAAAAGTCCGGCGGCGTAACAATGTCTCACTTAAGATTTGGTAAGAAACCTATTAAATCAACTTACCTCCTCGACGAAGCAGACTATATCGCTTGTCACAAACCTGCATATGTATATCAGTATGATATCTTAGAAGGTCTCAAAAAAGGCGGTACTTTCCTTCTTAACTGTGTATGGACAGATGAAGAACTCGATGAAAAGCTTCCTGCATCCATCAAGAAATATATCGCTGAAAATGATATTAAATTCTACACCATCAACGCTGTAGATGTTGCTGTTAAAGTTGGTCTCGGACCCACAAGAATCAACATGGTAACACAGAGTGCATTCTTCAAACTTGCCAATGTTATTCCTTTTGACCAGGCTGTTGAACTCATCAAAGCTGCTATCAAAAAGACATATGGCAAAAAAGGTGACGAAATCGTTAAGATGAACTGTGACGCTGTTGACGGTGCTATCGAAGCTCTCCACGAAGTTAAAGTTCCTGCTTCATGGAAAGATGCTGTAGATGCGGAAACTGTAAAAGCAGAAGTTCCTGCATTTATTGCAGACATCGTAAATCCTGTAAATGCTCAGAGAGGTTATAAACTCCCTGTTAGCACATTTGTTGGTGACGACAAAGAAGCCGGCACATTTGAAACAGGCACATCAAGATATGAAAAACGCGGTGTTGCTGTAAATGTTCCTGCATGGAATATTGCAAACTGTATCCAGTGTAACCAGTGTTCACTCGTTTGTCCTCACGCTGCAATCCGTCCTGTTCTTCTCACAGAAGAAGAAGCAGCTAATAAGCCTGCAAGCTTTGAAACAAAAGCTGCAACAGGTCTTGCAGGAATGCAGTACAGAATTCAGGTATCTCCTCTCGACTGTCTTGGTTGCGGAGTTTGTGCTAATGTTTGTCCTGCTAAGGAAAAAGCTCTCGTTATGAAACCAATCGCAGAAGTTGAATGCGAAGCTCCTAACTGGGAATACGCTATGACAGTTCCCACAAAACAGGAAGGTATTGACATTGCTAAAAATGTTAAGAATTCTCAGTTCGCAACACCTATGCTTGAGTTCTCCGGCGCTTGCGCAGGCTGTGGTGAAACACCTTATATCAAACTCATCACTCAGCTCTTCGGTGACAGAATGATGGTTGCCAACGCTACAGGTTGTACCTCAATCTGGGGTGGTAGTGCTCCTTCAATGCCATACTGCAAGAACGCAGAAGGCAAAGGTCCTGCTTGGGCTAACTCACTCTTTGAAGATAACGCTGAATTTGGTCTTGGTATGGTTCTTGCTGTTAAGAAAATCAGAAACACATTGGTTAACAGAATGAATTCTGTTATGGATGTTGTTAAACCCGAACTTGCTGCTGCATTCAAAGCTTGGATTGAAGGCAAAGACAATGCAGAAGCTTCTAAAGCTGCTGCTAAAGATATTATGGCTCTTATTGCAGATGCCGATATGTCAAATCCTGCAATCAAAGAAATTGCTGACCGCGTAGATTTCCTCGTTAAGAAATCACAGTGGGTATTCGGTGGTGACGGTTGGGCATACGATATCGGTTATGGCGGTCTTGACCATGTTATCGCTTCCGGTGAAGATGTAAATATCTTTGTTGTTGATACCGAAGTATACTCCAACACAGGTGGACAGGCTTCTAAAGCAACACCTACCGCAGCAGTTGCAAAATTCGCAGCTTCAGGTATGAAGACAAAGAAAAAAGACCTTGGTATGATTGCTACAACCTATGGCTATGTTTATGTTGCTCAGATCGCTCTTGGTGCTAATATGCAGCAGGCCCTCACAGCAATTAAAGAAGCTGAAGCTTATCCAGGTCCTTCACTCATCATTGCTTATGCTCCATGTATCAACCATGGTATCAAAACCAAAGGTGGTATGGCTAATTCAATTGCAGAAGAAAAGAAAGCTGTTGAAACAGGCTACTGGCACCTCTGGAGATACAATCCTGATAACAAAGCAGAAGGTAAGAATCCTTTCGTTCTTGATTCTAAAGAACCCACAGGTGAAATCAAAGACTTCATGATGAATGAAAACAGATACCTCATGCTCCAGAAAGCATATCCTGAAATTGCAGGACAGCTCTTCGACAAAGCTGAGAAGGATCTTGTTGAAAGATACGAAGTTTACAAACGCATGGCTCAGAACTAATTTAAGCTTTGCATAAATTGTGCTTTGGCGGAGTTAAACTCCGCCAAAGCATTATTTTTTCTTTTATAGAAAATACATACTGATGATAAAACAAACAAAACAAGCATATTATAAATAAAGATATAATTTGACAGCAAAAATCGGAGGATTTATAAATGTCAGAATTTACAGAACCTAAAAACAAGAAAAAAACGGTTGTGCTTTTCAGCATAATTTCCATTATATTGCTTATTCTTATAGCTGCCGGTGGATTTATAATTGCAAAAGCATCTTCCGATAATATATATGAAGGAGTGTGGGTAGGCAGGGTTAACCTTGGCGGAATGAACAAATCCGATGCCATCCGCGAGCTTGCCAAAGCCTATGATATAGACGGGATAAATGTGAGAGTAAGGTGCGAAGATATCGAATTTGATATATATGGCTCCGAGTTTTCCCTTAAGCCCGACTTTGAAGCCACAGCCGACAAAGCTCTTTCCTATGGTAAAGATGGAAACATCTTTTCAAATTCAATAAAAATGCTAAGTCTTCTTAAGAATAAAGAAAAAATAGGTCTTGTTATAGCAGCAGACTATAATGTTTTGCAATATGCCATAAATGAACAGCTAGGCGAAAAGGTAAGTGATGTGGAGCAGTATAGTGTGGAGTTCGGTGAAGATGAGCTCATTGTTTTTAATGGCAGAAGCGGCAAGGTGGCATCTGCTCAGAAGCTTCTTGACCTTATTGCATTATCTGTTGAGGAAGGCAGGCTTTCAGAGGTAATAAGCCTTGATATAGAAACTGCAGCTCCCGATCCTATAGATATCAATAAGTTTATAAAGGAATATAACCGCGAAGCAAAAAATGCCGAGGTTCAGGAAAAGGATGAAGAAAAGACAAGAAAAATTCTTGAAGAAAACAAAACTTCAAATGAAAGCTACAGTATCCCTGCTAAAATAACATTTCCTGAAATAACATCTGCCCAGCTTGAGGCAGAATATCTTGACACCATAATCGGAACCTACAGTAGTGACTATTCCACAAGCAGTCTCAATCGAAAAGAAAATATTCATCTTGCATCGTCAAAAATTCATGGGCTTACCTTAAATCCCGGCGAAGTCTTTTCATTCAATAATGTTGTTGGACCAAGAACTCAGGGCGCAGGCTATAAGATAGCTCATGTATATAATGGGGGAAAGGTTGTGGATGGAATTGGTGGCGGAATATGTCAGGTGTCATCAACGCTTTATAATGCGGCAGTTTTTGCTGACCTCGAAATAGTCTATCGCACTAATCACAGCATGCCCGTTTCCTATGTTCCTCTTGGCAGAGATGCCACGGTGTCTTATGGAAGCATAGATTTTAAAATCAAAAACAATAAAGAAACTCCTATAAAATTTGAAGTTATAGGCGATGGCTCAACTCTTACGGTAAATGTTCTCGGAAGAGGAAAGTATTTAAAAGATATATCCATCGAAAGTGTCATCACAGGCTATATTCCCTATGGAACAGTTGAAATAAAAGACGATACAATGTTTGAGGGGGAGAGCAAGGTGCAGGAGCAGGGCTCCAATGGCACAAAGGTTGAAACCTATAAAATCATAAAGGAAAATGGAGAGGTTGTGTCCCGAAAGCTTCTTGCAAAGAGCAGATACACCCCTATATCGAAAGAAATAAAAATCGGCACCAAAAAGAAGGATTTGCCGCAGGATGAGAAAAAAGAAGAAACACCACCTGTTTTAGCACAGCCGGATAGCTCCGGAGAAAGCATACCTGCAGTAAGTGTGCCTTCTGATGCAGAAGTTAAGCAAAATACAGTTATATCATCCGGTGAAAATGCAGAATAACTTAATTAAAAAACAGGAAAAAATTCGATGAAATTTTTTCCTGTTTTATGTTTTATGCTGTATAGAAAATTATTGCTTTTAAGTTGTAATTGTATATTCAATGACTAGTTGATAAATTATTGTTTAGTGAACTATTTTGACCAATAAATTTGTAGGGGTCGGCCTCCCGGACGACCCGCATAATATTGCTGAAATCAAGCGGGATGTCGAGGACGCCATCCCCTACAATATGATATTAGAACCTAGCCGCCAAACAATAATTTACACAATAGTTGTAGGACTGATTATAAAACCTCCCTCTGATGAGGGAGATGGATTCTGTAAAGCAAAAGACAGAGGGTGAGAGGGGCGTGTCAATGCACTTTTTGTTCACATATTTTTTTTCATAGACTTTAGCGCATTTTTTTCAAGTCTTGAAACCTGAGCCTGACTTATGCCCAGTTCTTTTGCCACTTCCATCTGTGTTCGTCCTTTAAAAAACCTGAGAGTCAGAATATGCTTTTCGCGGTTGTTTAGTTTTTTCATTGCTTCCTTAAGAGAAATTTTTTCTATCCAGTTTTCGTCAAGATTTTTTTCATCGCTGAGCTGGTCCATAACAAAAATAGCATCCGTTCCATCATTATAAACCGGTTCATAAAGTGACACAGGCTCCTGAATAGCATCAAGAGCAAATGCCACCTCTTCCTTTTCCATTCCGATTTCCTTAGCAATCTGGTCTATGGTTGGCTCTGTTTCGTTTTTAGTTGTCAGCTTTTCCTTTGCGCTTAGTGCCTTGTATGCAGTATCCCTTAGGGATCTGCTGACTCTTATAGAGTTGTTGTCTCGTAAATATCTTCTGATTTCTCCGATTATCATCGGCACAGCATAGGTTGAAAACTTAACATTCTGGCTTAAATCAAAATTATCTATAGATTTCATAAGTCCTATGCAGCCTACCTGAAATAGATCATCGGGATTTTCCCCGCGGTTTGAAAATTTTTGTATTACAGAAAGCACAAGTCTTAAATTTCCCTGAACAAATTTTTCTCTTGCAAATTTATCTCCTGATTTTATTTTTTTAAAAAGCAAAAGCTTTTCTTCGTTTGAAAGAACGGGTAGCTTAGATGTGTTTACTCCGCAAATTTCAACTTTATTAAGCATAAAACAAAACCTCCGGACTTTTAAAATGGTATTTTTTCTGATATTAAAATTTTTCCCGCGAGGATAGTTTTGTATACTGTCATAAAATGCAATTTTTTTGATGCACCTTTTTTAATATTTATCATATAATGTAAGGTAACGAATTCCGGAGGTGCTTTTTTGATTTCAGTTTTTTCTTATCTGGCAGGTTTTCTGGCAGAGGCAATATTTATGGTGTCTTATGTGACATCGGGGGCATCTTTTTTAAAGCCTCTTTCCCCTGCTGAAGAAACAGCATACATAGAAAAATGTAAAAACGGAGATTCTGAAGCAAAAAACAAACTGATTGAACATAATCTGAGGCTTGTGGCTCACATAGCCAAAAAATACTCCTTGAAGGGCTATGATAACGATGATATGATTTCCATAGGAACAATTGGACTGATAAAGGCTGTCACCTCATATAATCCCGAAAAAAATGTGAGCCTTGCCACATATTCTGCAAGATGCATTGAAAATGAAATTTTAATGACACTTCGTCAGGGAAAAAAATATCAGAACGAAGTGCTTTTGCAGGATACTGTGGGCTCTGATAAAGACGGGAAGGAGCTTTCTCTTATCGACCGCATCGGGTGCGATGAAGAATCTGTGTTTGACGAGGTCAATCTTCGTCTTGGAATAAAACAGCTCTATCGGGAGATGAAAGAAGCACTAACTGGCAGAGAACAGAAAATTCTGGAATTAAGATACGGTCTTTATGGCACAGAAGCTCTAACTCAAAAAGAAATTTCATCAATGATGGGAATTTCAAGGTCATATGTTTCCCGGATTGAAAAAAAGGCAATAAAAAAGCTTTTCAGAAAAATGGGAGAACAATATTAAAAACGGGATGCAAAAAATTCAATTGAATTTTTTGCATCCCGTTTTATCAGAATTTATTTTCTTTATAAAACTCAACCAGCTTAAGGCCAAGTTCTGAAATTGTCACCTGAACCTTGTTTTTAAGGTCATAATCCGTGGCTCCGTTTTCTTTAAGAGGAATATTGTCAATAAATATGATGAATGAAATATCAAAATCATCACATAAAACAAGTGCCACATCATTTTCAACCTGAGATAATTCTCCGGTTTTGTTTGCAACTGTGATGTCCGGATATTTCTCGGAAATCTTTGCTGGAATTTTTCCGCGTCTTGTCTGGTTCTTTAAAAGGTTTAAAGCAAAGGTGTTATATGGCTCGTCAAATCTTTTTTTGGAATATATTCCTTCAATAATAGCTAAAACATCTTCGCAGGATGTGTAGTTCTGGTATCCTGAAGGGCCTTCCGGCGGTGTTGTGTCGTGCATTTTTCTGTTTATTTCAGTATATTTATATCCTCTGTTTTTAATGTTTTTGTTTATGATATTTTCTTCGGTGACTTTTCTTGTGGTATCAACTCCGCCAAAATCATCAATAAACAAATTGGCAGAAGTATTCTTGCTTTCGGTTATCATCAGCTCAAGCTCTTTTTCTTTTTCTTCTGTGAGCTCGTAGTCACCATTTTTAATTTCATCAAAAACAGTTTCCATAATAAAAAGCTTTATAACGCTTGCGCTGTTCATTTTTTTGTTGTTATATGTAAGCTTTGCTCCGGTTCTTAAATTCTTTATTGAAAAGGATAAATCAACCGATGGGTATCTGTCTTTTACATATTTAACAAATTCATCCTTAAGAAGTAAAAGCTTTTCATTTTCGCTTTCAACTGCTTCATTTTTTGAATCTGCCTTTATTTTGGGTTCTGCTTTATTATTTTCGCCTTCGGCAATAAATTTTATGGTGTCCTGAATGGAAAAATCATTCGAATACCACAATCCGCAGGAAAACCCAAGAGAAAATATGAGAATAAAGAGAATTACTTTTAATATGGCTCTTTTAATATTATCCCTGCGGCGGATTTTTTTAATTTGAATAAGTGGATTATCTTCTTGCATATTGCACCTCTTAGTTTTGGAATTGTGTCTCTAAAATGTGTTTTATTATTTTTTCCTGAATTATTTCCCGTGCCTGATTATCTTCAATATTTGTCTTATCTTCTTGTGTTTCAGAAAGGAGAGCAACAATAAGCTCTGTCTTTCCATCACTTATATAGGCAACATTATTTGTGCATTGTCCGGTTAAGGCGTTAACATTATAAACATCGTAATATGCCGGAACATATTTTCTGATACCTATAGCTTCACCACTATTGGAAATGGATTTAAAAATATTTTTCATATATCTTTCGCTGCCAAACTCGCTGTTATATAAAAGAGAATAATACATTGAACCGATTTCCTTAGGTGTTGTGGCATTTGGTGAAACAGAATAGTCCACAAGATCACTGTTTATAAAGGTTTTTCGATTTATTTCGGTTGTTTTGTAACCATTTGATGAAAGCATACGGTTTATAACATTAAATCCGTTTTCTTCACCATATATTCCTGCGATATAGTCAACTATGAGATTGGATTTGTTGTTATCTCCGTAAACCGCAACATCTTCCACACACTCTTTAACTGTGAGAAGCTGGCCGTCTTGATTTTTACTATGGGGTGCTTCCTTTCCATTTGGCAGGTAGTTAAAACGAACAGTGGCACTTTCAATATCAATGTCTTTTTCGCGGGCTGCTTTGGAAAGTGTGTCAAGAATAACAACCTGTCCCATAGCTGATGCCAGGAATTTGCGGTTTCCGTTGTAGCTGTATTCGTCTTCGGTGTTTATGTCATAAACATAAACGCCAAATTCAGTATAGTCGCTTTCGTAGTTGATTATGCTTTCTATAACATCATCATCAATTTTTTCAATATTTGATTTTTCTTCTTCTTTTTCCGGAGCGGTTGGCTTAGTCTGGGATATGTATGTATCATCTTCACCTACAGGAGTTTCGCTGTTGTTTCCGCCTCCTGAAACAAGAAGCGAGATAACCACAATGAGTAAAATAACACATGCTGCACCTGAGCATATGGCAATGGTAAGGGTTTTGTTTTTTGCCATAGCATCAATTAAAAGCTTTAGTTTTTCTTTTGCTTTTCCAAGGGCGGGTTTTGCGTTTTCAAATCCTGACTTTGCGCCTTCTGAAAACTTTTTAATAGCACCGGCAATATCTACTTTATTTTTGCTGCTGTTTCCTGTGTTTATGTCGCTGCTGTAAAGGTTTTGAGGGGCTGAACTTCCGGAATTTTCAAAATCATAATGGGAATTCTCCGGCTCAGATAATTTACTTTTTTGTTTTACAGATGCTCCGCTGTTGATGGTGTTGTTGCTATATAAAGATGCCATCTCTGTTTCTTTTGAAACTTTGTTTCCGCATTTGTTGCAGAATGTATCATCGGGATTTAGTTTGTTTCCGCACTTTTCACAAAACATAAGAATTCCTCCAATTTTTAGATTACAAACATTTTACCACAAAAAAATGCATTTGTATACAAAAAATCCAAAGAAAAATCTTTGGATTTTTAAACTTATATTTTAAATGCTCTCATAGAGTTTAAAATTGCAATAAACGCAACTCCCACATCTGCAAAAACAGCTGCCCACATATTTGCAATTCCCAAAACTCCCATCACCATAACAAGAAGCTTTATCCCGATTGCAAATACCACATTTTCTCTGACAATTCTGTTCGTTTTGCGGCAAATTCTGCACGCAAGAGAAATTTTTATAAGCTTGTCATCTGTTATAACAATATCGGCTGCTTCAATTGCGGCATCAGAACCCAGACTTCCCATAGCAATTCCCACATCTGCCGACGCAAGAACGGGAGCATCGTTTATCCCGTCGCCCACATAGCCAACAGCTTTATTTACTGACAATTTTTTCGCTATAATTTCGTTAAGCTTTGTTACCTTGTCCTGGGGCAGAAGCTGAGAATAGTATTTGTCTATACCAAGCTTTTTAGCTACCAAGCTTGCATTGGAATCAAGATCTCCTGTGAGCATACAGGTTTTGATGCCTGATTTTTTAAGCTCTTTTATTGCATTTAAGGCATCGTCTTTTATGCTGTCGGAAATAAGGATATAACCCATATACTTATCATCACAGCTGATGTGAACAGCGGTGCCGGCAGCCTTTGGCTTTGCGGTGGCAATACCTATATTATTCATA
>JAFSBJ010000100.1 GCA_017437345.1 Clostridia bacterium
GAACCATCCTCTAATATTTTAATATTTCTCACATGGGCAAAATGGATTCTGCCCATTTTTGCATATTTTTTAACCATTGCCACATAGTCATTGAACACTGCACAGCCAAGAGAACCGCTGCAAAGAGTGAGGCCATGATGAGAATCGTCATAAAGAGAAAGGAAACGGTCAATATTTTCCTGGGTTGTGATTATTCTGGGGATTCCAAAAATCGGCCAGGGTGGATCGTCGGGGTGAATTGCCATATTGACATCACACTCTGCGGCAACGGGAATTATTTCTTTTATGAAATATTCGAGATTTTCCCAGAGTCCTTCCTCTCCTATTTCCTTATAGGCATCTATTAAAGACCCGATTTCATCAGGAGTATAGGATGCATCCCAGCCGGGAAGAGTCATTTTTGCAGGATCCATTTTATCTACATCGTCTTTATAATAAACAAGAGCATTTGAACCGTCGGGAAGCTCCTGGTCAAGTCTTGAACGAGTCCAGTCGAAAACAGGCATAAAATTATAGCATATGCATTTTACTCCTGCCTTCGCAAGACGGCGGATATTTTCTTTATAGTTATCTATGTATTCTTGATAGTTGCCGCGACGAAGCTTTATGTCTTCATGAACAGGAACACTTTCGATAACTTCCATTTCCAATCCCTTGGAATTTATTTCTTTTTTCATTTTGTCTATTTCTTCCTGTGGCCATACCTCACCTACGGGAACAGAATAAACAGCTGTTACAACACCTGTCATACAGGGGATTTGTCTGATTTTATCAAGACTTACCGGGTCATCGGAGCCATACCAGCGAAATGTCATTTTCATTTCATTATCACCTCTTAGAATATGATATATTTAGATTAGCACAATAAATGCACTAAAACTATTTAAAAATTGCTATATACATTGCAAAAGTTGTTGTTTTATGGTAAAATTTATCTAGGTGGTGATTATATGGAAGGCAATTATTTCAAGGCTGAGGAAAAATATGCACCAAGGTCATCAAATGATAATTTTTTTCTCCACAGCCACAGCGAATATGAAATATATTTATTCCTTGAAGGAGATTCCAACTGTATTGTGGAAGACAAAACCTATCCCCTTTCCCCCGGAGATATGCTTATTATAAGAAAGAATCAGATGCACAGAGTATATCACAACAAGAAAACAGCCTACAAAAGATTTATACTCATGGTTTCCCCTGATTTTTTTGAAATGGATTCCTGCAGGGAATATGAAAAGGTTTTTCTTGATTCAACCTTTGACGAAAGCAACAAAATTAATTCTGAAATAGTTAAATCAAGCGGTTTATATGATGCATATGTGAGACTTAAAACCTACACAAATGATTTTGAAAATCAGGATTTGCCCATAGCAAAGGCTATTGTTACTGAGATTTTATACCTTATAAGCAAAATATCCTCTCTTGAGCCTCCCATAAAGGGAAGCAGGCTTATTAAAAATGTTATTGCATATATTAATTTAAACATAAAAAAAGACCTTTCTCTCGAAAGGCTTTCATCAGAATTTTTTGTTTCAAAATATCATCTATGCCACAGCTTTAAAAAGAACACAGGTCTTACAATAAAAGAATATATCGACCAAAAAAGGCTATCCAAGGCAAATGAATATATTGCTGAGGGCAGTTGCCTTTCTGATGCGGCAAATCGTGCCGGATTTAAGGATTATTCATCATTTTATCGCTGTTTTGTTAAAAACAATAAGGAAAATCCTTCTAAGATTAAAAAGCAAAGATAGCGAAAATACTAAGATGATGTTTTATAATATGTTTGATTGAGTATTAAAAAAGGCGGATTAATGTCTTAAATCAGATTAATCACTATAATAGCCCTTTCAAAGGCTTCTCCTTGAGTAAACACTGATTAAATAGCATTTTTTCTTGAGGAAGGCAACAATCATCAAAATCAGTGTCAAAATTGACACTTTATATTTGATTTTTTTCATTTATCCATCCGAAAAGTGGATAAATGGGTACACTTCCCTCTTGAAGTGTTAAAAACCCGTTGCCAACATATACAAATTGGCACACGAAAACAGTAGGTTCGCATGGCATTGATTTTTGTATATGCCCTTGTACCTTACTCTTTTCCAACCAAACACATCTTTAACTATATGAAAAACATATTCCACTTTCCAACGAACAGAGGATTTTCGCCTTTCAATTTTCTTTTCCTCTTTCCAAGATAAGCTGTCACCGTAATGTCGTTTAAATGTTCCTACTTGACGATTGATACGATATTCTCGCTCAATGCCATCATCAACATAGCGTTCCATTTTCAAATAAGCGGCATCGCCATATACAACCTTATCATCAGGTCTTAAAAGTTTTGCGGCTACTTTAGGCTCTGCTTCGTTGGCAGGAGTACAAACCAAACTATGCACAAATCCATGCAATGGATCGACACCTATGTGTGCTCTCATACCAAAGTACCACTTA
>JAFSBJ010000101.1 GCA_017437345.1 Clostridia bacterium
AAAGTTTGAGGATTATGTGCTTTTGATAATTCTGTAGTTGTCGCTTCTGCAAGCATATTGAGGACAAGTTCAAGAGTGCTCATATTGTCTCTTAAATTTTCTTTTGTAAGACCTTTAAGATTTTTGTATTTTCTAGTTGACATTCCTGACCATGCTCTTGTGATTTCATCTGTTAGAATAGCATATTCTACACCTTTCTGTACACCTCTTGCATCCCATTCGTCAGTCAATTCTTTTCTCACCTGAATAGCTTGCAATCTTTGGTTTATCCACTCTCTTGTATAACCCTTTTTGAGATATGTTTCAAGCGCTCTTTCTATTGTGAGTTCGGGATCAATGGTTTCTTCAATCCTTTCTCTACCCACTTGCGCCAACCATAATTTAAATGGCTCAGCTTTTGGCGATGGAATTGATTGAATGATTCTCAAAAGCTGCTCAGTATCAGCAACATCTGTTAAACGCATTTTGCCATCAGTAGCTTTCATTTTCAACTGGTGACAATTTGTCACCGTTTCATTTCCTTCTTCTTTCAATCTTTGTTTTAACTTGTTCCAATATTTTCTGCCATCCACGCTATCTGTAAGAACAGACACAACATCAACAACAGAAAAATACCATTCTTCGGTTTCTTCATTCCAAGCTGTTCTTATTCTTTTATCTTCAAATATTTGTATTTTATCATCCATATGTATAACCTCCGTCAAAAGCTTTGTTTTCCAACAGCTCTTAATCAATATTAAAAATTATTTTACACTCTTAATCTCTTTTTGCAGGTTTTCTAAAAATTTACCGGCATGAGCACCATCCATTTGTGTATGGTGAAACTGAAAAGAAATCGGAAGATAACTCTTAAATAACTTTTTGCGGTATTTACCCCATATTATAAACGGATTATTAAAGATACCGCTATTCATACCAACTGCACCATCAATTTCTGTATCAACAATAGCAGATGTACCAATTACCATACTATTATCTGATAAATCTCTGTCCTTGCAGTTTTCAGCTACCCATGTTGTATATTTCAGGTAATCAGCATTAAATTTTTCTAAATCATCAGTATAAAGGATATCACAAGAACTTACTTCTCCGGTTTTGTTCTTTACAATCGTATTCACTGCAATTGTATCATACTGAATAAGTTTGTCACCAACAGGAAGAATATAAAATTCTTTTACTGTTGCTGCAGCCTTACCAATACAGAAATCTATAAGCATATTAAATTTCAGTTTTTTCTTCTTTGATAATCTAACAAGATTTGTAACATCTAATGTTTTGAAAAAAGTAACCATTGGATTTGGTGCTTTCATCCACAAATCAAATGCCATTTCCCTTGTCGTATCCTTTGGTTTTATCTCAATAGCCATTACTATTTCCTCCATTAAATATACTTTTTCTGTATAATTCGACACAATTCGACTTTTGTCAAGTCAGGATAAAACAATTTACTCAAAAAGCTCTGTTTATCCCTTAAATAAATTAGAACCTTATATAACGACATTATACAGCAAATTATATTTATTTACAAGTTGTAACACAAAAAAGAACCGGAAAAATCCGATTCTTTTTTTGTATATTTGATTATTATCTCTGTACTCTGGCACCTTTGCCGCCGATAATATTTTCAACTTCCTTAAGGCTTGCCATTGAGGTGTCACCTGGAGTTGTCATAGCAAGAGCACCATGGGCTATACCATAGTTTACAGCTTCTGATGCCGGTTTGCCGCTCATAAGACCATAGATAAGACCAGATGCAAAGCTATCTCCGCCACCAACACGATCGAGAATTTCAAGACCGGGAAGCTCAATACCTTTGTGAACTTTGCCATCAGCATAGCAAATTGCGCTCCAGTCGTTAACTGTGGCTGTTTTAACTGTTCTGAGAGTTGTGGCAACAACCTTGAAATTAGGATAAGCTTTTGTGGCAGCTTCAATCATTTTATAGTAGCCATCAAGATTTAATTCTTTGAGGTTTTCATCATTACCTTCAACCTCTAAGCCAAGACAAGCTGTAAAGTCTTCTTCGTTGCCTATCATAACATCTATGTATTTTGCAATTTCTTTATTAACTTCCTGTGCTTTAGCCTGACCGCCGATATCTTTCCAGAGTGAGGGACGATAGTTAAGGTCATAGGAAACAACTGTGCCATATTTTTTAGCGGCTTTAACAGCTTCAATAACAACCTGAGCTGCAGTTTCACTAAGTGCTGCAAAAATTCCGCCTGTGTGGAGCCAACGAACACCGAGAGTACCAAAGATATAGTCCCAATCAATGTCACCGGGTTTTAATTTTGAAGCGGCTGTGTTGCCACGGTCGGAAACACCAACTGCACCTCTTACGCCATATCCGCGTTCTGTAAAGTTGATACCGTTACGAACTGTTCTGCCTATGCCATCATAGGGCATCCATTTTATGAGAGAGGTGTCTACACCGCCCTGAAGGATGAAATCTTCCATAAGATAACCAAGCTCATTTTCTGCAAATGCTGTTACAACAGCGGTTTTCATTTTGAAGCAGCGTCTTAAACCTCTGGCAACATTATATTCACCGCCGCCTTCCCAGGCTTTGAATGAACGAGCAGTTTTGATTCTGCCTTCACCGGGATCGAGACGAAGCATAATTTCGCCGAGAGAAATCTGGTCGAACATACATTCTTCCTTTGGTCTTAATTTGAGATCCATTTTACATACCTCCTGATATTTTAAAAAAATAGTTAATAAAAACATAGTGCGTTAAACACATTTGAAACTATTATATCACAAGGTGCAGGAAAATTCAACCTGTAACAGAGTTTTTTTAATTAATAAAATGAGAAAAAGCATATCTTCCCTAAATGGATGATATGCTTTCATTCTCACAAATCTGCAAAACTTACAGAGCAGATTTATTTGCTTTGCCTTGAGATAAGAAAAACTTATTTGCTTTACTTCTCTCTGGGCAATAATGTAATCAATTTGCAAAATATAATGTTACACCCGTTTTTAAGGATTATATCAGATACTCCAATAAATCTTAAATAACAAAATATATTCAGCTCAGAATATATCAACATTAAATCTTGAATGAAACTGATTACGATATTATATTATGCAGATAGAGAAATTTAATTCAGGAAAAAAATGTTAAATTTTCAAAGAATTGTTGAGTTTTATAACATTTTGTGGTATACTGTTCTGCGGAGATGATTATTATGAGAAAAACAAAGATTATATGCACCATTGGACCAAGCAGCAGCGACGAGGCAACATTTACAAAGATGTGTGCCGCGGGGATGAATGTAGCTAGGCTTAATTTTTCCCATGGTACTCACGAAGAGCACCAGGAAAAGATTGATATGATAAAAAAGGTTCGCGAAGAGCTTGACCTCCCTATTGCTATTATGCTTGATACAAAGGGACCTGAATACAGAATAAAAACATTTAAAACCGGAAGCATTGAGCTTAGTGATGGTGACAGGTTTACTTTTACCACAAATGATATTGAAGGTGACGAAACAATTGTTTCCGTTAACTACGAAGGTCTTGTCAATGATTTGGAAATCGGCGACACTGTTCTTGTTAATAACGGGCTTGTTATTTTTAAGGTTATCAGCATAACAGACAGTGATGTTATATGCGATGTTATTGCCGGCGGAACTCTTTCCGATAGAAAAAGCATGAGTTTTCCCGGAAAGGTTCTGAAGAAAAAATACTTAAGCGATCAGGACAAAGACGACCTTTTGTTTGGAATAAAAAACGAAGTGGACTATGTGGCTGCATCCTTTGTTTCAAGCAAGCAGGATCTTATTGATGTTAAAAGCTTTCTTTGCGAAAATGGTGGAAGCGATATTGGCATTATTGCAAAAATTGAAAACCGCACAGGTATTGACAATATTGAAGAAATCTGCTCGGAATGTGACGGAATAATGATTGCAAGAGGTGATTTGGGGGTAGAAATCCCCTATGCTGAATTGCCGGCTGTGCAGAAATATATTATTGAAAAATGCCGCCTTTTAGGAAAAAGGGTTATAACTGCAACAGAAATGCTTGAATCAATGATAAACAATCCACGCCCCACAAGAGCAGAGATTTCAGATGTGGCAAATGCAGTTTACGACGGAACTAGCGCGGTTATGCTGTCGGGAGAATCGGCTGCGGGAAAACACCCTGTTGAAACTGTTAAGGCTATGGCAGGTATTGTTGAAGAAACTGAGCTTCATATTAACTACATAAAAAGATTCAGGAGTGCTGAGTTTAAAACAAGAAATCAGGTTGATGCTATATCCCACGCAACATGCGGAATGGCAATAGATATTAACGCCAAGGCAATTGTTGTGTCGTCGATGAGCGGTATAACAGTTAGAATGGTTTCAAGATTCAGAGCACCTATGGACATTATCGGAATGACAACAAACAAAAGAGCATGGTATCAGCTTTCGCTTTCCTGGGGAGTGACACCGGTTCTGAGCGATGTGTTTAATTCTACAGATGTTTTATTTTACCATGCAAGCAAAGCCGCAAGAAACAAGCTTAACCTTCAGAAAGGCGACGCAATTGTTATGACAGGCGGAATGACAAACGGTAGCTCCGGAAACACCAATATGATTGTAGTTGAAACTATATAACGAAAAAAGCTGTAGCCCTTTTTAAACAAGGGATACAGCTTCTTTAATATAGTTATATTTGGCACCCTGCGTTATTTCAGCAAGATATTCATTTAAAAGAATGGGATTAGATATAATCTCTTCTTTTTTTATCTTAGAAAGCTTTTTAAAAGCATATTCAAGCTTTGATGCTTCGGAGCGGGATGCACACGACCACAGAGCTTCTATTGAAACAGCTTTTTTTGAACGGGTGTATTTTTCACCGCTGCTTCTTCGGGATTTGTGTTCGGAAAAGCGTCTTTCAATATCGGTGGTTATGCCGGTATAGAGACTATTGTCGGCACATCGGAGAACATATATATAATATATTTTATCAGCCACTTTATTCACCGTTATTCTTTTTGAGTTACAAGATTTAAAAACGCTTTTGTACGCTCATTTTTCGGATTTTCAATAACCTGTTGCGGTGTGCCTTCTTCGGCGATTATGCCATTATCCATAAATATTATTTTATCGGACACATTTTTTGCAAAGCCAATTTCATGGGTTACTATAACCATTGTTATATTCTGCTGAGCAAGGCTTTTTATAACCTTTAGAATTTCGCCTGTTAATTCAGGGTCAAGAGCAGATGTGGGTTCGTCAAAAAAGAGGATTTTGGGCTTTAGCGCCAGGGCTCTGGCGATTGAAACTCTCTGCTGCTGTCCGCCGGAAAGCTCGCAGGGATAGTTATTGAGTTTATCAGAAAGACCAACTCTTGCAAGAATATCTTTTGCTTCTGCTATGATTTCTTCTTTGATTTTCTTTTTATTCTGTTTATAATCGGGGCGCTCCTTTGCATGAAGAAGAGGAGCTAAGGCTACATTTTCAAGAGTGCTATACTGCGGGAAAAGGTTAAACGACTGAAAAACCATGCCAAAATTAAGCTGCGCTTTTCTTATTTCGCTTGCAGAGATTTTCCCCAGGTCTGCACCACTAAAAATAGTTTCACCTTCAACAAGAATTTCGCCTTTATCTGCTTTCTCCAAAAAGTTGATACATCTTAAAAGAGTTGTTTTTCCGCTTCCGGATGAACCCAGGATTGAAAGAACCTCGCCCTGCTTCATCGAAAAGCTTACCCCTTTTAAGACATCAGTTTTTCCAAAGCTTTTATAGAGATTTTTCACTTCGAGAAATTTCATTGCTGTCACCTACCCTTTATAATAATCAAGTTTCTTTTCTATGTAGCCAAAGATAAGAGTGAGAATACCACAGAATGCAAGATAGAAAACTCCGGAATAGAAAAGCGGCCAGAGGATGTGTTCGCTATTCATAAAGCGTTTTGCATTCCAGGTTATTTCATAGATCATTATGGTGTTGGCAAGGGATGTGTCTTTGACAAGGGTTAAAAACTCATTGCTCA
>JAFSBJ010000102.1 GCA_017437345.1 Clostridia bacterium
TAAAGCGGTGCCTGATTGTCGGCACCCTTATAGCCCTGACCTGCCATTAAAATCCGTCGGTACACCTCATCCTCGGCATTTATAAAGTGAACATCACAGGTAGCAACTGTAAGTTTATTATATTTTTTGCCAAGATCTATTATAAGCTTATTGATATAGATAAGATCCTCTCTTGAAGAAAGACTGCCATTTTCAAGAAGAAAGGCATTGTTTCCAAGAGGCTGAATTTCCAGATAATCATAAAAGCTTACTATTTTTTCAAGATTATCCATATCGGGATTATATGGATTTTCAAGAATTGCTCTGTATAATTCACCCGCTTCACAGGCAGAACCAATGATAAGACCTTCTCTTTTTTGTTCTAAAAGGCTCTTTGGAACAAGGGGCTTTTTATAGAAATATTCAAGAGATGATTTTGAAACAAGCTCATACAGATTTCTTAAACCAACAAGATTTTTAACAAGGATTATGCAGTGGAAATATTTTAAAGCCTTATAATCGGCACAGCCTGCAAGAGATGAATTGACAGAGGATACATCTTCTATCCCCTTTTCTTTAAGCATTTCAAAGAGCTTAATTAAAATTTCTCCCGTTGCCTCAGCATCATCACACGCACGGTGATGATTTTCAAGACTTATTTTAAAATAAGCGGCAAGAGTGTTTAATTTATAGTTTTTAACATCCAGAGAAAGCGCACGGGCAAGCTCAACGGTGTCTATGCTGGAATAATCATAATTTAGACCGTTTCTTGTCATTGCGTTTCTTAAAAACGAGGTATCGAATTTTGCGTTGTGAGCAACAAGGTCGGCATCTCCGATAAACCGGCAGAATTCCTTCACAACGATGTCTATTGTATCGGCGTCTTTTACCATGTCGTCATCAATTCCGGTCAGCTCTGTTATTCTTTCGGGAATATGCCTTCCGGGGTTTACAAAGGCAGAAAAGCTTTCGGTTATTTTCATATCCTTAACCTTTACTGCACCTATTTCTATGATGCTGTCGGATTCCGCGCTAAAGCCTGTTGTTTCCACATCAAAAACAACAAATTCAGAATTTATATTTTTATTTGATTTTCCCCTTACAATAGATGGCATATCATCTATTAAATAACATTCCATTCCGTAAATAACCTTAAGGTCGCTTTTTTCAGCAGCATGCATTGCATCAGGGAAAGCCTGAACATTTCCGTGGTCAGTTATTGCAATTGCCTTATGTCCCCATTTTATTGCCTGCTTAACAAGAGTTTTGGCATCGGTCATAGCATCCATCTGGCTCATTTTAGTGTGCATATGGAGTTCTACTCTTTTTTCCCTGGCATTATCCTTGCGTGAGGGCATAGAATCTTCGGATATGTCATTTACCATTATGGTGTTTTCTTTTTTATAGTTATCGTATTGGATTTTTCCTTTTATTTTAACGCAGACACCATCTTTGATTCTGCCTTTTATGGCTTTATGCTGTTTTTCAGTGAGAAAGCATTTGGCTGAAAAGGCTGATTTATTGTCGGCAATAAAAAATGTCAGAAGAAACTTTTTATCCTTTAGCTCTCTGAATTCGGAGTTCATTATTTCGCCCTTTACAACAACTATTCCCGCTTCAAGAGTTTCGATAGACTGTATTTCAACAGCATCTTCCTTTATTTCCTTTCCATATATAACAGGTCCGGACTCGTCTTCCTTCTTTTCTTCCACAGGCTCCTCAGGAAGCTCAATTTTTTCAAACTGCTCCATTGCTGCTTTTTTAAGCTGATTTATGGCTTCTGTGTCGAGATCGTCCACAAATTCAAATTCCATGGCACATCCAAGCTGTGATGCCACGATTCTCTGCATAAAATCTGCACATTTTGTGTTTTTGACAAGCTCTGTTCCATATTTGAGAGAAATGGTATATTTTCCTGATGAATACTTTGCTGTACTGTCTGTGAAAGCATGACGCACACCGGGAATAAGCTCATTAACATAAAATACAAGATTCTTATAATACAAATCATAATCAAATTTATCAAAATCCACATTGGAATATTTCACTCTCAAAACAAATTTACCCAGATTAAATCTTTCCACAACAAGTCTTTTAAAATCTTCTATGATTGCATAGGGAATTATTTTTTCTGTTGACAGAGTTATTTCCATAGAGCGATTCTGGGAATCGGCATCGGTTTTGAGTATGTAGTTTTCATTTAATTCTTCCGGTATTTCAATTCCGGTAAAAATATCGGAAAGCTTTACATTAGTTGGTGACATTTCGTTACCTTCCTCGCATTTTTTCTATTTCACATCTTAGTTCTTCAAAGAGGTCTTCCTCTCTGACCTTTTTTATAACTTCGCCCTTTTTAAATATGAGGCCTTCGCCATTTCCGCCGGCAATTCCTATATCAGCTTCTCTGGCTTCGCCCGGCCCGTTTACCACACAACCCATAACTGCAACGGTTATAGGTTCTTCTATATCTGAAATATATTCATCAACCTTTTTTGCAAGAGAAATAAGGTCAAGCTTTGTTCTTGCACAGGTGGGACACGAAACAAGCCTTGCCCCTTCCTTTCTTAAATCAAGAGCTTTTAAGATTTCCTTTGCCACCTTTATTTCTTCCTTTGGTTCATCTGTCAGCGATACTCTTATTGTGTCGCCTATGCCATCATTTAAAAGAGTACCTATTCCTATTGCTGATTTAACTGTGCCTCCAAGAAAGGTTCCGGCTTCGGTAACACCAAGATGAAGAGGATAATTAAAACGCTCACTCATAAGGCGGTAGGAATCAATTGTCATAGAAACGCTGCTGGCTTTAAGAGAAACAACAATATCGTCAAAATCATAGCGGTTCAAAATGTCGATATGCTTTTTAGCGCTTTCAACCATTCCTTCTGCTGTGGGATGACCATATTTTAAAAGAATATCTTTTTCAACAGAGCCGCTGTTGACTCCTATTCTTATGGGAATATTCTTTTTCTTTGCACATTCTACAAGCTTTTTAATACCTTCCTCACTTCCGATATTGCCGGGGTTGATTCTGACTTTATCTACCCCTCTTTCCATTGCCATTATTGCAAGCTTATAGTCGAAATGAATATCGGCAACAAGGGGAATATGAATATTTTCTTTTATTTTTTCTATCGAAAGAGCCGACTCTTCATCAGGAACTGCTACTCTTATGATTTCACAGCCTGCTTTTTCAAGGTCTAATATTTGCTCTGTTGTTTTTTTTATGTCGGAGGTCAGGGTGTTGCACATTGATTGTATTTTAACACTTTCTCCCCCGCCTATTAAAAGATTTCCTATCTTAATCCTTTTTGTTTGCATTATTAATCACATCCATAATATTCTATTATAAATTATACTAAAAACACAGGCTTGTGTCAAATAAAAATCGGATTATCTGAAACAATTTATACCTATATTATTACACTTGCAAAAGAGAGGAAATTATGATAAAATATATTCCAAAGAAGATTAATTTAACAAACGAAAGGAAAAACCCCTTATGGCACTTGATATAAAGAAAAATTTCAGAAAATTTAAAAAGAAAAACCTTAAAAAATTAAAGAAGATAAAAAAGCCTGTTTGGTATACAATATTTACAGTAGTTATGGTTGTTTTTGTTTTTATAATTGCAGCAGCTCTTATCTACAGCACATTTTTTGAAAGCAATATAAACAAAGAAAAGAATAAAAAATATGCTGAGGAATATATGTCGGAAAAGCTTGAAAGTAATTCCAAGGAAGCAAAGATATACCGCCAGGAAAATGAAGCTTTAATTAAAAAATATGACCTTGATATATTCGGCAGATATACCTGCACCTTCAATGAGCTTGAAAAGAGCGAAGACGGACAGACAGAAAGCTCATATACAACCGAAGTTACAAGGGTTATGGAAATTAAGGAAGATTCAACAGCAATCTTTGACGATGGCACAAAGGGCTGGTGGATGCTCAAAGAAACCGATGGCGGAATAGTGCATATGGGTCTTGTTCTTCCGGAAGAAAAGAATCCTCAGATATTTTTAGTATGCAAGGATAAGCTCATTGA
>JAFSBJ010000103.1 GCA_017437345.1 Clostridia bacterium
ATATATGGTCCTGAATCATCGGGCAAAACAACCGTTTCTCTCCATGTTATAGCAGAAGCTCAGAAAAAAGGCGGCGAGGTTGCATTTATTGATGCTGAGCACGCCTTAGACCCAATCTATGCCCAGAAGCTTGGTGTAGATATAGACCGTCTCATTGTTGCTCAGCCCGACACA
Source organism: Clostridia bacterium (assembly GCA_017437345.1). Next base: position 175 of record JAFSBJ010000103.1, read on the forward strand.
GGTGAGCAGGCCCTGGAGATTGCCGAAGCTCTTGCGAGAAGCGGCGCCATAGATGTTATAGTTGTGGATTCAGTTGCAGCTCTTGTTCCAAAGGCAGAAATCGCAGGTGTAATGGGTGATTCTCATGTTGGTCTCCATGCCCGTCTTATGAGCCAGGCACTAAGAAAGCTCACAAGCGTTATCCATAAATCCAACACAGTTGCCATCTTTATCAATCAGCTTCGTGAAAAGGTTGGCGTTATGTATGGTAACCCTGAGGTTACAACAGGCGGACGAGCTCTCAAATTCTATTCATCTGTGAGAATTGATGTAAGGAAAATAGAAGCAATAAAAGATGGCTCCAATATAATCGGCAACAGAACAAGAGCAAAGGTTGTTAAAAACAAGCTTGCTCCTCCATTCAAAGAGGCTGAATTCGACATTATGTTTGGCGAAGGCATCTCCCGTGAAGGAAATATCCTCGACATCGCTGTTCAGTATGACATCATCCAGAAGGGCGGAGCCTGGTATTCCTATAATGGAGAGCATATCGGTCAGGGTAGAGACAAAACCAAAGAGTATATGCGTCAGAATCCCGAATTTACCGAAAGCGTTTATAATATGATTATAGAAAAAGTTGAGCTTGAAAAGCAGGCAAAAGAGCAGGCTCGAAAAGAAATGGTAAAGTCAAAAACCGAAAATGAAGAGTGAAGATAAGTGAAAATAACAGAAGTTTCTCCTCAAAAAAATAATTCTTTAAGAGTAAATATTTTTGTTGATGGTGCCTATAGCTTCTCCTTTGATGCCGCTGAGGCTGTTCTGAAAGGACTCAAAGAAGGAAAAGAGCTTAGCGAAAAAGAAATAAAAAACCTTTTAATGGATAGCGAATTTTCCAAGGCAAGAGATTATGCCCTGGGAATTTTGTCCCGCAAAAACACCACATCAAAGCTTTTATCCGATAACCTTACCGAAAAAGGCTACAACGAAATAATAGTCGCCGAGGTAATAAATGAGCTTGAATCTCTTGGATATATCGACGATGAAAGCTTTGCTCAGATGTTTTTTGAATATTGCCTTGAAAAAATGTGGGGCAAAAAGAAAATCCACTATGAGATGGCTCAGAAGGGTATCCCCGAAAGTATCATCGAAGAGGTGCTGTCATCCTATAGCATCGATGAAGCTGTCTGCAATATGTCTGTGTATATAACCGAAAGATATAATGCCGATGAATTAAAGGATGCAAAAATAAAGGCTAAAATAACCCGCCATTTTGCATCCCGGGGTTTTGGATTTTCAGAAATATCATCGGCAATAGCCGAGGCAACAAAGGAGATTTCAGATGAATAAAAAAATAGGCTTTATATCCCTTGGCTGTGCTAAAAATTTAACCGACACAGAAACCATGCTGGGCATCCTTTCGGAGGAAGGCTTTGAAATAACAGCTGATGCAGCCGATAGCGATGTGATCGTTGTCAACACCTGTGCCTTCATAGATTCCGCCAAGGAAGAATCCATAAATGCCATTTTGGAAATGGCAAATCTTAAAGAAAATAAATGTGAGCTTCTTGTTGTAACAGGCTGTCTTGCCCAAAGATATAAAGAAGAAATTTCCACATCCCTTCCTGAGGTAGACATTATCCTCGGCACAAATGACTATCCTAGCATAGCCAAAGCCATAAAGGATTTCTATAGCCAAGGTAAAAAAACATCTCTTGTAAGCAGCGAAAACACCCCTGTTGCCTATGACCTTCCAAGAATAAAAAGCACGCCATTTTATAGTGCTTATCTTAAAATTGCCGATGGCTGCGATAATTTCTGCACCTACTGCATAATCCCTAAGCTTCGCGGAAAATTTCGCTCAAGACCAATGGAGAGCATCTTAAATGAAGCAAAGAAGCTTGCAGAGGACGGAGTTAAAGAATTAATCCTTGTTGCTCAGGACACAGCCTGCTATGGTAAAGATATTAATCTCACCCTTGCCGCTCTTTTAAAAGAGCTTTCCAAAATAGATGGCATAGAATGGATACGCCTTCAGTATTCTTACCCCGAAAATATCACAGATGAATTAATTGAAGAAATTGCATCCAATAAAAAGATTGTAAAATACCTTGATATGCCTCTTCAGCATGTGAGCGACAATATTTTAAAGCTTATGGGAAGAAAAGGGAGCAAGGATGAAATTGAAAAGCTTATAGACAAATTAAGAAGCAAAATCCCCGGTCTTTCAATAAGAACCTCTCTTATAACCGGTTTCCCCGGAGAAACTCAAAAAGATTTTGAAATTTTAAAGGAATTTTTAAATAAATACAGAATAGACAAAGTGGGAGTATTTCCATATTCCCGTGAAGAAGGAACTGCGGCATATAAATTTGAAAATCAGATAGACGAAGAAATTAAGGAAAGCCGCAGAGATGAGCTGATGAAGCTCCAGATGGGCATATCCCTCCAGTTAAACGAAGAAAAAATCGGCAAAAGGGCATTTTGCTTAATTGAGGGCTATGACGAAGACGAATTTTGCTATGTGGGCAGATGTTCAACCGACACCCCCGATGTGGATGGCACAGCCTTTGTATACAGCGAAGACGAGCTATCTGCAGGCGACATAGTGGAAATAGAAATAATAGACCATTCAGAATACGATGTAGTTGGAAAAACTACCGGACGAAAGGATGAATAAAATGAATTTAGCAAACAAAATCACAATGACAAGAATCTGTATGATACCAATCTTTATGATAGCTTATCTTGTTAATTTTCCCTATCATAACCTTGTGGCTTGTTTAATTTTTGCCCTTGCAGCATTCACCGACGGTGTAGATGGTTATGTGGCAAGAAACTATAAGATGGTAACAGATTTCGGAAAGTTTATCGATCCTTTGGCAGATAAGCTCTTAATTGCCACAGCTCTTATCTGCTTTGTTGAAGAAAACGAAATTGCAGGCTATATGGCAGTGCTTATAATTGCCCGTGAATTTATCGTAACAGGATTAAGAACTGTTGCAATGAGTAAGGGTGTTGTAATAGCTGCAAGTATGACAGGTAAAATCAAAACTGTTATTCAGATTATCGCTGTTATCTGCGTTTTCCTCTTTGGCAACGAACCGGTATATGGCAACCTCAATATCAATATTTTAGGAAAAAGCCTCACACCCGGCTACATAGCAATGTTTATTGCAACTATCTACACAATCTATTCCGGAATAGAATATCTTGCGAAAAATAAGGAGCTTCTTGCTGACCAGTAAAGCCCTGAAATGTAAAAATGCCTTGGTACGCAAAAGGCAGAATAATATAAAAAATTATTCTTTGTGCATCAATACCAAGAATAAATCAAAACGAAGGAATCCGCTTATACGGATTCCTTTTATCATATGACTTTTGCTATGAGCAAACTTCAAAAAATGTAGGGTACAGTGCTTGCAATGTCCCACATATAAAATATGTATTAATTAAAAAGGGAATGTAAATTAATTCAGCAAATTAATTTACATTCCCTTAACTCTGCTATATATGAAATTCCTTACTCAACAAACTCAAATTTAATTTCATTTCCCTTAACTGTAAACACAACATATGCACAATATTTCTTTGTTTCAACCATTGTGTCTGTTTTGTATTCTTCCACCTGACCTGCAGAAATATATGTCACTCCGCCTTCAAAAAAGACTTCAGGCTTGCTTCCTGAATACACATAAAATATGCTCTTTTTGCCATTTTTAAAAGCCTCTTTAAACATTGCCTTCATTCGTTTTTCTTCTTCCTTGGGAAGCTCATGGGGAGCTTTTTTTGTTATAAAAACAATGTTTTCAGAATCGTTTTTCAAATCGCTGTATATTCCTGCCCAATGGGGAGCATTTTTAATCTTTCCGTCGTTTGTGCTTAAGGTAACAAAGCTTGTGCCATCTTTTCTATAGATGCTGTAGTCTTTGGCGGTGGTGGTGTTTTCTTCTGCGTTTTCTCCGTAGAAATTATCTGTCACATACGCTTTGTCATATCCGCCAAGAAGCTTTAATCTTTCAAGAGAGTAAAATCTGTTAAGAAGGGTGGTACCTTTTGGCACAGTTCCGCTTACTGCAACTGTGTGTCCGTCATCTATTCTGCCTTTAAAAAGAGATATTATATCAGCTTCCGTTCCAAAAGGAGCTTTCTTTTCAAATGCTTTGCGGTTTATGCTCACATAGTCTTTCTTTCCGTCATATTCACATTCAATAACTGCCCCTTCGCCATCCTGAGTAATGCTAAGCTTCCCGTTTGTCACCTTAACCTTGTCATTGTCCGATTTCCAGCTTATTAATTCAGGGTTTATATCTATTGCATTTCCTTCATCATCATATGCTACTATGCCAATCTCTTTGCTTTCACCTTTTTTAATGCTGATGTCATTATCCAAAATATTTATTGATGAAATTCTGTCTTTCGCATACACATAAAGCCTACATATCGCGTCATCTGCTGTGGCATAAACTGCATAGCTTCCTGCCTTTTCGGGAGTGAATTTTCCGCCATCTATAGTTTTTCCGTCGGCTGTATAGTATCTCACATTATTCTTTTCAGGATAAAATTCTATTCCATATTCATCAAAGAAATCAGCACTTAAATTTATGGTGTCTCCAAGTAAAACCCTTTCCTTGTCAGCTTTAAGTACGCCCGTTTTTGCTTTTGTGCCTTTTTTACCAAAATCCTTTATTCCGATAGCTGTTGAAACAGGTCTTAAATAGCTTGCACCATTTGCCGCCTTATATTCTCCGTCTGGATTTTTCATAACAAAGGTAGAAGAACCGCCACCGTCAAGATTAATTGCTTTTTCGGCTCCCAGACTTATCATAAGCTGAGCCATTTCGGTTTGGGTTAATCCTCTGCAGTCTGCTTCTCTGCCGTCTGTAACAGCAAGAATAAGTGTCTTTCCGTCAGCTTTAATTCCAACAGCGCTTCTCTGGGCATACCCTGTAACATTTCCTGTGAATTTTGCTACCTTGCCTTCGTCAACAAGGAGTGTGTTTCCGCCGGTTGCTTCCTTTATTCCTTCAATATCAGGGGTAAGATTAAATTCTATTTTAACCTCGTCACCAATTTGAAAGTTATCAAAAAATCCATTTACCTCCGGGTTTGTAACAAGCACATACCCCCCCTGAGGAATAGGTGCCGCATCTGATTGAGCCTCTCTTATTTCCACAACTGCATCACTTTTAACAATAAGCTCTTTAAAGCCCTTTCCCCATGATGTGTCTGCCCATTTGTCGGTGAGCATGGTAATTGCTCCGCCCGATGCAGGAACCTTATTAATCTGATAAATGGGGCAGGAATAGCCCTGGGGAGAATAAACAGTTGATGTAAATGAAAAATAATCCATAATAATCTCATTGTTTTCAGTCAGCACAATGCTTGCCTGATTGTCAAGAGCAGGAGTTGAAATAAGCTCTCCGTCTTTATAGGTCATTCCAAGCATATTTGTCTGGTTTGAGCCTGTGTTGAAAAAGTCGGCATTAATAGCCACCGTAGCACCTTCATTTTGTGCCATAGACTTAACATTCTCCAGATAGCTGCTTCCTTTTTTTGCTGTCATAACCTTAAATTCTGTGTTTGGATTTTCCAAATCAACATATGCAATATATGCTTTAATCCATGTATTTTTGGTTAAAATATTTTTATATTGAAAATTAATTCCGTCTGCTATGGTTTTGCTGTAGCTTTCTTCATAAAGATACTGAGCTGAAGAAGTAAGAGACATTATGCATATGAGACTGCATAGCATAAATGATAAAAATCTTTTCATAAAATCCATCCTTTCAATGCAATAATAACATATGAAAAAAACATTTAAAAGTAGTTTATTAAAGCTTTAAGAAAAATGTAATATTACCTGTATTTGGTTGACTAAAAATCAGTTAAATGATATAATTGATATAATTATAAGTATATTATGGAGGAATAGTGTGAATATCCGCTCATTTTCAATAAATTCCCTTTCTGTGATAAGGGGAGCTTTTAATAGGTATAAATTTAGTTCCTGCGGAAAACTTCTTCGCATTGAAAAAAATGTGAGAATATGGAAACAGCGCGGTGAAATCGTTTTGGGTGACAGAGTTCTTCTCCATAGGGGAGTTAAGCTAAGCTGTCTTGGCGGTGAAAATAAAGCCATAATAAAAATCGGCAATCGTTCATATATCGGCGACCGGACGGAAATTCACTCAGGAAACTTAGTGGAAATAGGAAATGGCTGCAATATCTCCTGGAACTGCACCATCCTAGACCGCGACTATCATAAGCTTTGCTCCGATGAAGAAATAATAAAGCCTGTTAAAATCTGCGATAATGTGTGGATAGGTTGCGGCTGCATAATCCTCAAAGGAGTTACAATAGGTGAGGGTGCGGTTGTTGCGGCAGGCTCTGTTGTAACAAAGGATGTTCCTCCCAAAACCTTAGTTGGCGGAAATCCTGCCAGAATCATTAAATCCGATATAACTTGGAAACCCTAACGGTGGTGTTATTTTGAAAAAAACTAATTTTCTTTCTGCCATAGGCTCTGTTATGGTTATTATGATAGCTTCGAGACTATTGGCACTATTTTCGAGTCAGGTTTATATGTCTGTCTTCGGAACTGATAATATCTATATAAATATATATTCCTATGCAATTAATATTCCAAATATAATCTTCACCTGCATAGGCACAGCCCTCTCAACTGTGGTCATTCCCATATATGTGGGCCATAAGGCAACAGGGGAAAATGATAAGGCGAAAAAATTTGCCGATAATATCATTTCTGTCTCCCTTGTGCTGACATTTATCCTTGTCATCTTCGGAATTTGCATATCACCTCTTTTAGTAAATTTCACAGGCTTTTCAAAGGATGCCGATTCCAAAGTGTATGCGACAAAGGCTCTGATGATAGTTATGCCCGTTATGTTCTTTTATGCTCTCAACTACATCTTCCAGGGCATGCTTCAGTCGGAAGGATGCTATAAGCTTCCGGCTTTTGTGAGTGTGCCAAGTTCACTTGTTGTTATATTATATGTGTTTTTACTAAGTGATAGCTTCGGTGTAACAGGGCTTTTATACGCAAGCGTTCTTGGGCTATCCCTGCAGGCTCTTATTTTAATTCCCCCTCTCTACAGACAGGGCTATCGCTATAGGGTAAGATTTAAACTAAATGACCCCGACATCATAAATGCCGCAAAAATGGCAGTTCCCGTTCTTGTTGGAGTCGGAGCATATCAGCTCAATATGCTTTTTAATTCAACCATGATTGCCCGCTACGATAAAAGCATGGTAACAATTCTTACCTTTGTTCAGAATATAACAATCCAGATGGTTCTGGCCCTTGTATATTCCATCACAGCTGTTATCTACCCGCGCCTTAGCGAAAGCTATGCTAAGGGCGACACAGCTTCCTACAAAGAAACCCTTGGCGGCATATTAAAAAATGTCAGCGTGATTTTAATTCCCCTAACCTTTGGATACATAAGCGTCAGAGAACCCCTTTTAAATCTTCTTGTTGCCTGGGGTAAGGTAAGCCCCGATGCAGTTAAAAAAGCAGAAATCTTTCTTTCCTTTTATGCCATAGGAATTCTTGGCATAGGTCTTAAGGAAATTCTCGACAGAGCCCTTTATTCTGTTAAAAACACAAAAATATCCGCAGTAAACGGATTTTTGATAATGTTTGTAAATATAGCTCTCAGCCTTTTGTTTATGCCCCATATAGGAGCCTTTGGTATTCCCCTTTCTTATTCTCTGGCATCACTTCTGGGTGTTTCCAATCTTTTATTTCAGCTTAAAAGGAAGGTCGGAAGCTATGCAAAAGGTCTTTTAAAGGAAATATTAAAAAGCATCCTTTTATCTGCTCTTATGTGGATTCTTGTTTATTTCCTGCTGAAAGCTTTAAATATTGTTTTTCCGTCAGAAGGTTTTATCGCAAGAATAATAAAACTCGGCGCTCCCGCATTTATCGGAGCTTTGTTCTATCTTATTTCGGCATATTTTTTAAAAAATTCCTTTGTACGGGATTTTGCCGATAAAATATTTAAAAAAGTGAA
>JAFSBJ010000104.1 GCA_017437345.1 Clostridia bacterium
ATTCCATCCCAAGATAATTCTTTTATGTATTTTTGATTTATTTCTTTGCCATTTTGCAATTTCGCGCTTTAAAATGTCATTTTAACATAATTATTTTTATGGCACATGGTCTTTTGATTCAAGACATTCTGCACATAACATCTACCTACTTCGCATACGCTTTCATCTGTTTTCAAACATTCCGTCTGTTACATCATCAAAAAAGCATCATTTTGAAAGTGTATTTCTTTGTTTATGCTTATCAAATTTTGATATATATATGAATAATTCTAATTACCAATATAAACTTATTTCCGGTTTCTTGATTCTCATAAGAGCCTCAAAAAAGAAATAATCCCCCCAAATAACAGACTCCGGATTACCGCCTTTTCTACGGTTATACATACCATCAGAAAGAATACCATTAGCCCACTTAATGTTTTCTGTTAAGTAGTTGTCTATAAGGGCTGTGAGCATATTTGAAACTGCATTTAAATGAGCTTCGTTTTTTTGAAATTTGTTCATTTCCAAAATACCAAAAGCTGCTATTGCAGAAGCAGATGTGTCGCGCGGTTCGTTATCTTCGGGTTTAAAATCCATATCCCAGTAAGGAACATTATCCTTTGGAAGCTTATTTATAAAGGTGTCTGTTATTTTTGTATGTTTTTCAAGCACAAAATCTTCGGGCACATATTTATAGTTAAAAGCTGTACCCGCAACACCCCAAGCCTGACCTCTTGCCCAGCGGGAATCATCCGATGCACCCTGAGCAGTCCTGCCATAGAGTGGTTCACCTGTTTCGGGGCTGAAAAAATATGTGTGATGAGTTGTGTAGTCCGGACGTGTGAGGACACTAAGAGCTGTTCTTAAATGATTATCTGCAACATATTTATATTTATCATCGCCAGTTACTTCTGTTGCCCAGAAAAGGAAGGGAATGTTTAAGAGACAGTCTATAATAAGACGACGATTGCCTTCCAAACCCATTGCACCCCACGCCTGAATGAATTTACCTTTTTATGGAAACGAGTTATAAGGTGGTCGGCTGCCATAAGAGCTGTTTCTTTATCATATTCGTTTCCTGTCAGCTTATATGAAGCAACACATGAAAGAGAATATATAAAGCCGATATCGTGGGTATCTATACAAACCTTATGTACCATACGCTCACGATAAGAATGCATCTGAATTTCAGCAATCTTTCGAAATTTATTGTCACCCGTCAGTTCATATGCAAGCCATAGCATACCTGTCCAAAAACCCGGAGTCCACTCGTAATTAGGATATACTCCGTAATAATAATTACAGCTTTGTGGCGTTGGGAAAATAACGCTGAAGGTTTTCATATTTTGTTCTACTCTATTTAAGATAAAATCAAGAGCATAGTCGAGCTTTTTGGGATCAATTATATTCATAAAACTGTCTCCTCTGATAAATACTATATAATTCAAATAATAAATAGGGTGTTTAAATTAAAGGCTCCCAGATATTAAACTCCGGAAGCCTTTAATTTAGATGTTTAATACCCAAACAATGAAAAAACAATAGGTATTGTGACACACGATAAAGTATGTGAAACTAAGGTCATGCCAGCTGCAACTGTAGTATCTCTTCCCAAAGCACTTGGAATAACTATCGTATTAAGTCCAAGTGGCATCGCAAGTGAACAAATAGCACAAATATACACTGTTTCAGATATATGTACAAACGAAGATACAATTACAAATATTAATGGTATTATCAAGAGTCTTGTTAATGATATGATATATATTTTATAATTAGTAAAAGCGTCTTTAAGTGATATCGAAGAAACGATAATACCGGTAAGTATCATTGCAATTGGCGACATGCAGCTACCGGAAACTTCTATAATTGAATAAATAGATTTTGGAAGTTTAATTTTTGTCACACCTATTATAATGCCAATTATCATGGAAATAAACATTGGATTTATAAAAGACTTAAACGAATCCTTCATACTTTGTTTTTTTCCTGTTTCAACAAGTAAAAGCCTTGGCACTCCCCATAAATATATCAATATCCATAATGGCAAAGTAAATATCAAATATTCAAAAAACACATTTGGAAATAATGAACTTACTACTGCATTACCCATAAATCCAAAATTCGAAAAAGAAAGACCATAGGTGTAAATTTTTTGAATATAGCTGTCGCTTTCAACGATTTTAGAAACAATTATTGAAAAAGCAATTGCGATTAACCCAATTATAAAACTTATTAATAAAAACTTCCACATATCTGATATTCTATCAATTGTAAAATTTTGAATAAAAGTTCCCATAACAAGACATGGAATAAAAACATTGTTCTCAAGTTTAGATAAAATTGATGCTGAAAGTCTTTGTCCTTCGCTATAGTCAAATTCAAAAGGTTCAACCGGACTGTTTACATGAAGCTCACAGGAATTAATAACTCTTCTCTTTTCTCCTCTGAACCATTCATCTTTTTCGGCAGTTTCCTTAAGGTCTTTTATTTCATCCGGTTTAATAAACATTCTTGGGTAGATGCCCCCGGAATTTTTAGCTATATCATCAAACAGTTTATCACCGCTTGGTCTTTCAAACTGCAAAAATCTATAAACAATATCTGAAAATTCTTCATTTACTGCAGCTTCATCTGAATTGGCGTAGTTTCTTTCTTCATTGGAGATTACGATAAAGCCTCTGTCATCATAATAAGCATATTTTCCAAGAACCTTTTCCACAAATGAAACAGCAGGTATATAGCACATTCCGCCTTTTAAAGCAGGAGCACTGTCAAGCTTTATTTCGCCTGAAAGACTGCTTCCTATTTCAAATTCGCATCCGTTTGCTGATATTTTATTATCACCGAAGGTAATATCAGCATCCAAAGCATCTGCCACATATTCTGCCGGAAGCATCAGCACATTGTCGATGGTGAAATATGGTTTTTTATCTTCGGCATAGATTTTCTTTTCGCCTTTTAAAAAATAGCTGTCTGTATCTGTCATAAACATAGCATCATCTGAAAGGATTTCCTTTGCCAGGTCATCGCTTTCTCCGGTATAGTAGTAGTCACCATTTAAAAGTGCTTTATGTTTCGACGAATCATCAAATATCTTTATTTTATTTCCGCTATAGAGCTTAACTGCGTTTACATAGGCTTCGTTATGTCCCTTGACGCTTGCTTTGTCAAACCCTATTCTCACATACACCGGATTATAAACTCCGCCATTATGAAGAGGAATTCCTTCTTCTTCCAGCTTATTGTCTATGTATATATCACCGGTGCCGGTGGTTGTGTCAACAGCAACAGCAACTGTGAACCACTCATTATATGGTATTTTTTTAATCTGATTACCATTTACACTTATGTATCCATCTTTATCAAGGGTTGCAAGGTAGCTGTATTTTTTATTATTGTCTGTGATTTCACCCAAAATAAAGCTGCTTGTCTGGGTTGATACGGGGTATATATCTGCCTGATACACATATTTATCAATTAAAACCTGAGAATTGAAAAATACATCTACAAATGGAGTATCATGGCCTGTCTGGTTGAAATGCAAACAGTTAAACTCAACATCTTCCGGCTTTGCCCACTCCGAATAGCTCCAATCGGCAAACTTCGAATTAAGCCCTATATTACCATAGCTGTCAAGGTAAACTGTTGTCTCAGCCAAATCCCCTGCAGAAACAGGATGATTTATTGCATGCACTCCTACAGGCCCAATGGTATTAAAAAGCATACACACGCCTACTATAAGAGTTGGTATTTTTTTAAGCATATTTTTCATCCCCTTCTACTATAATTGAGATTTGAGCATGGACACACTAACCTACATTACTATAATTATTATATCATAGAGATAATTTCAAAAAATATAAATAATTATTCAAAAAGTTGGAAAAATTAAGAAATTATAATTTTGCTAAAATTACCAAAAACGCCTGTATTACTGTGTTTGAAGGCATTCCCAAGAAAAATTCACGCTTTAATTCGGAAGAATTACACTTGACTTTTGCACAGAGTAATACTAGAATTAAGTTAGAAGTTCACAAAAGTGAGTGATAAAAATGAGAGAAGACAGAGTTTATTTTAATAGCTCATATCATCCGTTTGATATTGAGGTTGCGGGATACAGCTATTGTGATGAATCATATTTTATCAACAGACCCAAAAGTGCTGTGACCTGCATTGAATATATTATTGACGGAAAAGGCTATATAAATCTTGACGGAAAAAATTATGTTGCCAAAAAGGGCGATGTATATATATTAAACGCAGGTCATGACCAGTTCTATTATTCCGACAAGGAATGGCCCTGGGTTAAGATGTGGGTTAATGTCCGGGGAGATTTTGTGCCTCAGATTCTGAATTATTATAAAATAGGAAATATAAATGTGTTTGAAAACTGTCCTCTTCACGATTATTTCAAACAAATGCTTGATATTGCCACAAGCCAGAGGCCTCACGAAGAAATAAGAGATGAATGTAATATACTCTTTATAAAAATAGTGCAGTTTTTATCAGGGAAATATGCCCTCCATAGCGGCAAGGCAAATATTGCCAACACCCTCAAGGATCTTATTGATGCAGATATAAATTTTAAGAAAAATCTTGATGACTACTCAAAGCTTGCCTATTCAACAAAGCAATATGCTATAAGTGAATTCAACAGAGAATATGGCGTTACACCCTATCAATATATAATTTCAAGAAAAATTCTTGCTGCGGAAAATCTTCTTATAAACACAAGCTTTCCGATATCACAAATTGCAGAGCTGCTTAATTTTGATGATGCCCACTATTTTTCCTATTTCTTTAAAAAGCATAAAAACATCTCTCCAAAGCAGTATAGAAACAACCACAAAAAGTAGCATACAGACTAAAATAAAGGGCGTGTCTCAATAAGTGATTTTTCACTAGATTGAGACACGCCCTTTGGCAAAGCAAAATTAATATAGATACACAATTTAAGTAATATTCCATCTTTGATGGAGTGATATTTTTGATAAATCAAAAGTGATATTGCAAACTCCGTTTGCAGTTATATTATATTTGTCTTTAAACTGTGCAAGCACAATATCACTCGGTGTAAGCCAAATATAACTGAAAAAGCCGAACCATAAGGATATTTTAGGTTTATTGGCGATATACTCGCTCACGCTCGTGCGATATATTCGCTTCGCAAATTCGATATAACTTACGGACAGTCGAGGACGCCTGTCCCTACAGTTGCGATATGATATAAATTCCTTTTTATCGTTGCCGCAAGGCAACATATCGCATCCGTCAGGATATATCGTACCGAAGGTATATCGCAAATTCTGTCAGGAATTTATATCGTTGAAAAAAAGACATTTTTCGTTGCCGAAAAATGTCTTTTTTTCTAATGACCCATCCGAGAATCGAACTCGGGATTGCGCCTTGAGAGGGCGCCGTCTTGACCGCTTGACCAATGGGCCTTATTTAAAATACGATATGTATTATATCAAAAAGCACCGCCTTTGTCAAGCATAAAGACGGTGCAGCTTTTTTATTTATTCATATAGCTCGATAGCATCTTTTCCATCAGTTTCTTTAAGACTGACAGACACCTTCTCGCTTTTTGATGTGGGAATATTTTTCCCAACATAATTGGGGCTTATGGGAAGCTCCCTATGACCTCTGTCACAAAGAACAGCGAGCTGAATTTTTGCGGGTCTACCGTAGGATATGAGAGCATCCATTGCCGCTCTGATAGTTCTGCCTGTGTAGATAACATCATCGGTGAGGACAACATCCATCCCAGTTATGTCGAAATCTATTTGGCTATCACTTTGGGTGTCGGGCTTTATATGAAGGTCGTCTCTATGCATAGTTATATCAAGAAT
>JAFSBJ010000010.1 GCA_017437345.1 Clostridia bacterium
ACACAGTCGACATATATTTATTTTCTTTTTTTATTTCTTCCGGTGTGTCACAGGGGGAAGTGAAGTTTTTATATTCATTCATAACTTTATACCATTATATATTTTCAATCTGCCAGTCTATTTCTTTTTCACCCATTTTTAAAAGCTCTTCATTGGCAATTTTAAAGTGATTGCAACCAAAAAACCCCCTGTTTGCTGAAAGCGGACTGGGGTGAACGCTTGTGAGAACAATATGTTTTTTTCTATCAATGAGCATTGCCTTTGATTTAGCGTTATTTCCCCAGAGCATATAGATAATGGGTTTTTCTCGTTCATTTAAGAGCTTTATAACTTTATCCGTGAACATTTCCCAGCCCACATTTCTATGGGAATTAGGGGTGTCTTTTCTTACGGTGAGTGCTGTGTTCAGAAGAAGCACACCCTGACGAGCCCACTTTTCAAGGTAACCGTTATTAGGAATATAGCAGCCTAGGCTTGCCTGAAGCTCTTTATAGATATTTTTAAGAGATGGAGGAATGGGGACATTTTCTTTCACAGAAAAAGCCAGCCCATGAGCTTCGCCCTCACCGTGATAAGGATCCTGACCTAAGATAACAACCTTGACATCGTGGTAGTCGGTAAATTTAAATGCGTTATATATATCAAACATCGGCGGATAAACAGGACGAGAGCTATACTCCGATTTCAAGAATTCACGGAGTTTTAAATAGTAGGCTTCAGAAAATTCGTCTTTTAAAATTTCATCCCAGCTATTATTAAACTTTATCATATTATCACCTACTGATGAAAAATCAAATATAAACCAGGGACTGTAAAAAGAAGTTGCTTTTACAATCCCCACAAAATTATTTTTTTGAATTTGCTTTTGCTCTTAGTGCTTTATCAAGAATTCTTTTTCTTATTCTCAGGCTCTTGGGTGTTACCTCTAAAAGCTCATCATCGTTTAAAAATTCGATACAATTTTCAAGAGACATAACAACAGGAGGAACAAGGCGGAGAGCTTCGTCTGAGCCGGACGCACGCATATTTGTTACATGTTTTTTCTTACACACATTAACATCAATATCGCCTGTGCGGTTGTTTTCTCCAACAACCATTCCCATATATACCTTCTCTCCGGGGCCTACAAAGAGATTACCTCTTTCCTGGGCATTAAACAGGCCATAGGTTACGGTTTCACCATCTTCAAAGGCAACTAGAGAACCACGCTGACGAACAGGGATTTCGCCCTTGAATTCTTCATAGCCATTTAAGATATGATTCATAATTCCATTGCCGCGGGTGTCTGTGAGAAGCTGAGAGCGATAGCCGATAAGGCTTCTTGAGGGGATATTAAATTCTATTCTTGTGTAGCCTGAATTTCCTGCATTCATATTAAGCATCTGAGCTTTTCTTTCGCTGAGTGTCTGGATGACGGTGCCTGTGTATTCATCAGGAACATCAACAATTAAAAGCTCCATTGGTTCCATTATTTTTCCGTCAATCTCCTTGGTTATAACCTCAGGCTTTGAAACCTGAAATTCATAACCCTGACGACGCATTGTTTCAACAAGAACCGAGAGATGGAGTTCACCTCTGCCGGAAACTTTAAATGTTTCTGTGGAATCAGTTTCTTCAACTCTTAAAGACACATTTGTTATCATTTCTTTAAAAAGGCGGTCACGAAGGTGACGACTTGTTACAAATTCACCTTCTTTTCCGGCAAATGGGCTATTATTAACACTAAAATGCATAGAAATGGTTGGTTCATCTATATCTACAAAAGGAAGAGGTTCGGGGCAGTTTACATCGCATATGGTTTCACCGATTTTTACATCACCTACGCCTGATACAAGGACTATGTCTCCTACGGTTGCTGTTTCAGATTCTACCCTTTTTAATCCTTCATACATATACATTTTGGTGAGTCTGATCTGAGAGGTGGAACCGTCTTTTTTGCAGATGACTGCACTCTGACCTACTTTTGCAGTTCCTCTCTCTACCCTGCCTACCGCCATCTGACCAACATAGTCGTCATAGTCTATATTGGAAATGAGAAGCTGCAAAGGCTCTTCGCTTTCACCTTTCGGAGCAGGAACATGATTTACTATCATATCTAAAAGCGGTTTTAAATCTTCACCTTTAGATTCGGGGTCTAATGTTGCATAGCCATCTCTTCCGGATGCATATACAACAGGTGAATTAAACTGATCATCGGTTGCTTCAAGCTCCAAAAACAGCTCAAGCACTTCATCTATAACCTCATAGGGTCTTGCATTGGGACGGTCTATTTTATTAACAACTATAATCGGATGCAGGTTGAGCGAAAGCGCCTTTTTTAAAACGAAGCGAGTCTGAGGCATACAGCCTTCAAATGCATCAACCAAAACAAGAACACCATCTACCATTTTTAAAACTCGCTCAACCTCACCGCCAAAGTCGGCGTGGCCCGGAGTATCTACGATATTGATTTTGATGCCATTATAAAGAAGAGAGGTATTCTTGGACAAAATGGTTATGCCTCTTTCTTTTTCAAGGTCGTTATTATCCATAACCCTTTCATCCACCTGCTGATTTTCACGGAATATTCCGCTTTGATGCAGAAGACCGTCAACGAGGGTTGTTTTTCCATGGTCAACATGAGCTATGATGGCAATGTTTCGTAAATTTTCTCTTTGTGACATATTTTCACCTTCTGATTTATCTTAAATATTCTTACAAACTTAAAAACCAAAAAACCCCTTCGTTTGAAGGGGTTTAAACGCGATATTATTTTTCGATGCCGAATCTCTTTCTGAATTTTTCTACGCGTCCGCCGGTATCAACAAGCTTCTGTTTGCCTGTATAGAAGGGATGGCAGTTTGAACATATTTCGATACTAATGTTCTGTTTTGTAGAGCCGGTCTCAAATGTAGCACCGCATGCACACTTAATTGTGGTTGGCTGATAATCTGGATGAATTGCTTCTTTCATTGTATGTTCACCTCTTTCAACGGATAAAAATTACTTTTCGTATTAAACCTAAAATATTGTATCACAAAAATCTGTAAAATGCAAGCAAAATATTAATTTTTTTTAAAACTTAAACAATTTTGGATATTTCTGCTATACATTCCTCTATTTTCGCCTCTGAATTTGCATAAGAATTCTCACAAACACCAATATAGAACTTAATTTTAGGTTCTGTTCCGGATGGTCTTACTGCAAACCAGCTGTTATTTTCAAGGTCATAACGAAAAACATCGGATGATGGAAGATTTAATTTTTCTTCTTCTCCGCTTTCAAAATCTTTAATTATACCCTCTTTAACATCCCACATTCTCTTAATCTTCATACCTGCAAGCTGAGCGGGTGGAGTTTCGCGGAAGAAATTCATTATAGATTTTATCTTTTCGCTGCCTTCAATTCCGGCGAAAGTATAGGATATGGTTTTTTCCATAAAATAGCCATACTTTTCATAGAGAGAAATAAGACCGTCATAGAGTGTCATACCCTTTGCCTTATAGTCGGCTGTCATTTCGGTTATGAGCATTGCAGCAACAACTGCATCTTTATCTCTGGCATAGGTTCCTGAAAGATAGCCATAGCTTTCTTCAAAACCAAGAAGAAACTCATTATAGAAATTATTTTCTTCAAAGTCTTTAATAAGCTCGGCGATATATTTAAAGCCGGTAAGTACATCATGAACATTTATGCCATAGTCCTTTGCTATTGGATAGAGCATTGAGGTGGTAACTATGGTTTTTATTATGGCAGCTTTATTATTTAAAGAACCATCAAGCTTTTTATTTCTTAAAATAAATTCTGATAAAAGCACACCGACCTGATTACCTGTGAGAGTTATAAATTCTCCCTGTTTATCGGTTACTATAACGCCTATTCTATCGGCATCGGGGTCTGTGGCAAAGATAAGGTCTGCCTTTTTGTTTTTTGCCATTTCTATTGCATAGCTAAAGCCTGCTTTTTCTTCAGGATTGGGAGATTTAACCGTTGAAAAATCGGGATCGGGAAGCTCCTGCTCCTTAACAATTCTAAGATTGGTGACACCAATTTTTGCAAGTATTCGTCTTACAAGCTTATTACCTGTGCCATGGAAGGGTGAATATATAACTGAAAAATCATCGCCAAGAGTTTCGATGGCTTTCGTTGTGATAGATTGTTTATGAACATTTTCAAGATATACCTTATCAACATCTTCGCCAATTATTTCTATAAGGCCTTTTTCTTTTGCCTCGGTTTCATCCATAACCTTTACATCGCTGAATATATCGGTCTTGGCAATGATGGAAATAACATAGTCGGAGGATTTTGGTGGAAGCTGTCCCCCATCTTCTCCATAGGCTTTATAGCCATTGTATTCCTTTGGATTGTGGCTTGCGGTTATTACGATACCTCTTGCACAGCCAAGATGTCTTACAGCAAATGACAGCTCCGGTGTGGGACGAAGCTCATCAAAAACATATGCCTTGATTCCATTGGCAGCCAACACCTTTGCACTTTCCATTGCAAATTCATAAGACTTATGGCGGGAGTCATAGGCAATGACAACGCCTTTTTTCATTGCATCTTCGCCGGAATTCTTGATATCTTCTGCAAGGCCCTGGGTGGCAAGACGGACTGTGTAGATATTCATACGGTTAGTACCTGCACCTATGAC
>JAFSBJ010000105.1 GCA_017437345.1 Clostridia bacterium
GTGATAGCCGGTGTTGGCGGGCCTGCAACGATGAATGCAGCATCGATCTTTCCATCCTTAAGTGCATCTGCACTGTCAGCAAAAGACTGATACTGAGCCTTGATGTCTTTTTCTGTGAGACCTGCGGCAGAAAGAACATCTATTGCATTAAAATAAACACCTGAACCGGGAGCACCGATTGAAACTGACTTACCTTTAAGGTCGGCAACAGATTTGATTTCGCTGTTCATTGTTACAAGCTGAACTGCTTCTGCATAAAGACCGGCTACTGTGCGGAAAGTATCAATTTTACCCTCTTCCTGGAATGCGCGTGTTCCACCCCATGCATAAGCCATAACATCAGACTGAACTGTGCCGAGCTGATAGTTGCCGGCATCTATACCCTGAATATTTGCTTTTGAACCGTCGGTTGAAACAACTGTTACATTAACACCTGCTTTATTGGTGATGTACTGACCGAGTACGCCGCCGTAGCCATAGTATGTACCTGCTGTGCCGCCTGTACCCATTGTCATTTTTGTGCCTGCGTTATCACATGCTGCAAAGCTGAGCATAAGAGCAAGACACATTATAATTGAGATAATTTTTTTCATGATATTTCCTCCTGAAAATTTATATATATTAATTATAACATATATTTTTCGTAAATCAATAAATTGAGCCATACTATATTTTTATCGGGTCAATCAAAAAAATTTATCAGTATATAAGATGAAAAAAATATTCATGATATATGACTGAAAAGCAAAAGAAATCCGCCATTTGGCGGATTTCTTCGTTTTCTATTAACTATTCGCTGCCTTTATTTCATGCTTTTGTGTCACAATACATACACCTATAGACAGGGTTATTTCCTTCGGTAAGCTTGAAGATATGGTGAATATCCTGCTCAGTTGAGGTTATGCATCGGGGGTTTTTACATTTTATAATGTCGGTAAGCTTTTTGGGAAGGTCGATATGCTTCTTTTCGCATATTTTGCCATCTTTTACAATGGCAACTGTTATATTGGGGCTTACAAATCCAAGCACATCCAGGTTGATATCTATGCTGGAGTCAATTTTTATTATGTCTTTTCTGCCCATTTTTTTGCTGGGAACATTTTTTAGAATTGCAACAGGGCATGAAAGAGAACCAAGAGAAAGCATATCATATATCTGCATTGCCTTACCTTCGGTTATATGGTCTATAACGATACCGTTGGTTATTGAATCTACATGCATATTATATCACCTCCAGAAGCTTTAAGATAAGAGCCATTCTTATGTATTTTCCATTTTTTGCCTGACGGAAATAGCATGCTCTTGGATCGGAATCCACAAGAGTTGAAATTTCGTTTACTCTTGGAAGCGGATGAAGGATGCTTAAATCCTTTTTGGCGTTATTGAGCTTATCGGGAGTTAAGATATAGCTATCTTTAAGGCGGAGATAGTCTTCTTCGTTAAAGAAGCGTTCCTTCTGAACTCTTGTCATATATAAAACATCCAAATCAGCTATTACATCATCTAAAGACTCTGTTTGCACATATGGAATGTTCTTTTCTTTTATGTGGTCATTTTTAACATAGCTGGGAAGCTTTAATTCGCTTGGAGATATCAGCACAAATTTTATGTTTTTATAGCGGGACATTGCAGCTATAAGAGAGTGAACTGTTCTGCCGAATTTCAAATCACCGCAAACACCTATGGTAAGGTTATTTAAATCTCCCTTTTCCCTCTGAATGGTTAAAAGGTCGGTGAGAGTCTGGGTTGGATGGTTATGACCGCCATCGCCTGCATTTATGATTGGAACTTCACTTTTCATTGCCGCAACTAAGGGCGCACCTTCCTTGGGATGGCGCATTGCAATTATATCAGCATAGCCGCTTACAACAGCAACTGTGTCGGATACGCTCTCCCCTTTTGCAGATGAGCTTGACGCCGCTTCGGAAAAACCGAGAACGCCGCCGCCTAATTCCATCATTGCCGCTTCAAAAGAGAGTCTTGTTCTTGTGGATGGTTCAAAAAAGAGAGTTGCAAGCTTTTTATAGCGGCATTTTTCCTGATATTTTTGTGGGTTTGCCATAATGTCGTTGGCGATATTTATGAGTTCTGATATTTCTTCAAGAGATAAATCGAGAATATCTATAAGATGATTCATTTTGTACTCCTTTCTTTATGGGAATGCATATTGTTAAGTACAAAACTGATTATTTGCCTATCCAGCTTTCGTCGGATGGGTTATTTCTGAATGCTATAAGACGGGCAATATCGGATTCTTCAATATAGTTTTCTTCAGAAGCCACCTGAGCAATTGTGTCGAAATTTGTGAGACTTACATTTTTAACATTTGCAGCTGCAAGACGGTCTAAACCTTTCTGCATACCATAGGTGAAGATACTTACAATACCTAAAACCTCTGCCCCTGCTTCACGAAGAACATTTACAACCTCTATAACACTGCCGCCTGTGGAGATTAAATCTTCCACAACAACAACCTTCTGACCTTTTTCGAGCTTTCCTTCGATCTGATTGCCTCTGCCATGGTCTTTAGCGCCAGAACGAACATAACCCATTGGCATATCAAGAATATGAGCTGTGATTGCAGCATGAGCGATACCGGCTGTGGAGGTACCCATTAAAACTTCAGCATCGGGATATTCTTTTTTGATTGTTTCGGCAAGTGCATTTTCAACATCGCATCTTACCTTGGGAGCTGTGAGAGTGAGACGGTTATCACAGTATACCGGGCTTTTTATTCCGCTTGCCCATGTGAAGGGATCATTGGGACGGAAGAAAACTGCCTGAATTGATAATAAATCTTTTGCAATGATTCTTTCAATATCTTTCATAGTTAAAATTCCTTTCTTTGTAAACTATCTTTAATTATATGGGGTGTCAACCCCTGTAATTATTTTATTAACCTACAAATTCCTGAACGCATCTTCTGTATGCTGCAACAGGATCTTGCGCAGCTGTTATAGGTCTGCCGACTACTATATAATCAGAGCCTATTTCTTTTGCTTTTGCAGGAGTTGTAACACGAACCTGGTCGCCAACATCACCATCGGCAAAACGAACACCGGGGGTCACTGTTATGAAATCTTTGCCGCATTTTTCGTGAACTACGCCGGCTTCAAGCGGTGAACATACAACACCGTCAAGACCTGCTTTTTTAGCATTTGAAGCATAGTGCATAACAACATCGGCTATATTTTCTTTTATTAAAAGGTCATTTTCCATTGCTTCCTGGCTTGTAGATGTGAGCTGGGTAACAGCAATAAGAAGAGGTCTTGTGCCATCAGGACGGGTTAAACCTTCGATAGCAGCTTCCATCATGGCAACTGTGCCTGATGCATGAAGATTACACATATCAACATCAAGATGAGATAAAACACTCATTGCTTTTTTTACTGTGTTGGGGATATCATGAAGCTTTAAATCAAGGAATATTTTGTGTCCCATTTTTTTGATCTCACGAACAATTTCCGGACCTGCTCCATAAAAGAGCTCCATACCGATTTTTACATATGGTTTTTCATCGGTAAATTTTGAAAGAAATTCCAGTGTTGCTTCTTTGCTTGGAAAATCACAAGCGATAATTACATCTTTACCCATTAGTGAGCGCCTCCTATTATATCTTTTAAATTATTTATTCCATATTTTTCCATTTCTTTTGGCAAATCTTCGATTATTGTTTTGCATGCCATGGGGTCTATAAGATTTGCGGCGCCAACCTGAACAGCTGGGGCACCTGCGAGCATCATTTCGATAACATCTTTGGCACTTGTTACGCCGCCCATACCCACAACGGGGATTTTAACTGCGTCGTAGACCTGGTAAACCATTCTTAGTGCCACAGGGAAAATTGCACTGCCTGAAAAGCCACCCATTTTATTGGCAATGACGGGTTTTCTTGTCTTTAAATTTATTCTCATACCAAGAAGGGTGTTTATAAGACTGATACCGTCTGCCCCTGCATCTTCACACGCTTTTGCAATTGAAACTATGTCCGTTACATTGGGACTAAGCTTTA
>JAFSBJ010000106.1 GCA_017437345.1 Clostridia bacterium
CTTCGTGACCATGGGTTAAAACAACTCCTCTTATCTTGTCGGCGTTTTTGATAACATAAGAGAAATCCGGAATAACAATATCTATTCCGAGCAAATCCTCATCGGGAAATGCCATACCGCAGTCGAGAATAATCATATCATTCCCGTAGGAAAAGACGGTCATATTTTTTCCGATTTCATTGAGACCGCCCAGCGGGATAATCTTCAATTTTGATTTTTTTGCCACAAATATACCTCCATATTAAATTTTGTCCGTTCATAAATTAATTACCGGTAAACGAAATAATATCCATTTACCAAAAGCTTATTAAAATATCCGATCAATAAAAGCTACAGCTATTATAACAGATATTTTATGTAATTTGAAGCATTTTTTTAAAATTAATAAAAAATTTACAAGCAAAGGGATTGATTTTACCGTGTGCTTGTAAATTTTTATTCAAAATTCTTATTAAATTATATCCATTTTTCGGGAATATATTCTAAAATAATTTTAAAACATCACCAAAGGTTACTACCAGCATTAATAGTATCAGGATAGCAAAGAATATAAAATTTATAAATCCTTCCCTTTCAGGATTCATCTTTTTCCCTCTGATTTTTTCGATTATAAGAAAAAGTATTCTTCCTCCGTCAAGAGCAGGAATAGGCAGAAGATTCATAACACCAAGGTTAACTGAAATAAGAGCTGCCAGGCTTAAAACATTTTCCCAGCCATATTTTGCCGCTGTCCCGATTTCCTTTACAATGCCCACAGGTCCCGACATATCGGAAACGGGAACTATGCCCGCGATAAGCCACCAAAGGGAAAGAATAACTGTTTTTATAACATAAAGACAGCGATGGAAGCAATGGTAAAACAGATTGGAAATCGTTATTTCTTCAGAATATGGAGTAAATCCAAAAAGACTCCTTCCTTCGCTTTCCATATATTTTGGAGAAATTACCTTAGTAAATTTCTTTCCATCCCTGGAAAAGGTTATTTTAGCTTTTTCTGCACCATTTACAGCAATAAAGCTTGATATATCAGCATATGAATGGGCGGTGGTGCTGAATTTTTCGCCTTCCATACGGATTATAACATCGCCTTTCTTTATCCCGGCATCATAAAAGGCGGAGTTATCCATTACAGAACCTACTGTATTTGTGGCAACAGAGCCCACCGAAGAAAAAATGACCGCAAAGAGAATAAAACCAAGAAGTATATTCATAAATGCCCCTGCAAAGAGTACAGCAAATCTATTTAGTGCCGGTTTATTGCAAAACGCTCCTGTGTCATTGGAATCTCCGTCTTCACCTTCAAGCTTAACATAGCCGCCTAAAGGAAAAATTCTGATGCTATAGTCTGTTGATTTTGATTTGAAACCGATTATCTTCGGCCCCATACCTATTGAAAATTCGTGAACTGTCATTCCGGAAAGCTTTGCCATCATAAAATGGCCAAACTCGTGGATAAAGATAAGTGAGCAAAAAATAAGTATCGCCCATATAGCTGTCAGCAATTTAGTCACCTCATAATTTTATTTGCATAGAATAATCCCTTGCCCATTTATCATATTTCAAAACATCCTGAAGAGTAATATCTTCTTTAAATTCGTGGGCTTCCACAGTTTTGCGGATAATAAGGGGAATATCAAGAAAGCCTATTTCGTCATTTAAAAATTTTGCAACTGCAATTTCATTTGCTGCGTTCATAACAGTTGGGCATGTTCCCCCTTTTTTTATTGCTTCAAATGCAATATTCAGGCAGTCAAAATTATCAAAGTCGGGTTTTTCAAAGCTTAAATTTTTAACTTCAAAAAGATTGAGCCTTTCGTGAACAGGGATGGTGCGCTCAGGATAGCGCATTGCATATACTATGGGAAGCTTCATATCAGGAATTCCCATCTGGGCAATAACCGAATTATCGCAAAATTCAACCATGGAATGTACTATGCTCTGACGATGAACATAAACCTCAATATCTTCAGGCTCAACATCAAAAAGCCATTTTGCCTCTATCACCTCAAGCCCCTTATTCATCATTGATGCACTATCTATGGTTATTTTTGCTCCCATCGACCAATTGGGATGCTTGAGAGCATCTTTTTTGGTGACATATTTAAGTTCTTCTTTTGTTTTGCCAAAAAAAGGCCCTCCGGAGGCTGTTAATAGAATTTTTGATATTTTATTATCGCCTTTTCCCTGCAGACACTGGAAAATGGCACTATGCTCGCTATCAACAGGAAGAATATCCACGCCATATTTTTTGGCAAGAGGCATAACTATGCTTCCCGATGTTACAAGGGTTTCTTTATTGGCAAGAAGAATTTTCTTTTTATTTTTTATTGCTTCAACTGTCGGAACAAGACCAATATTTCCAACAACCGATGTTAAAACCATTTCGGATTCGCCAAATGATGCAACTTCACACAAGCCATCCATTCCGGAAACAAGCTTTGTTTTGGTGTCGGAAATGTTTGATTTTAATTCATTATATTTATTTGTGTCGGCTATGCAGGCAAGGGCTGGCTTATATTTTCTTATCTGCTCCTCCAATAGTTTTATGTTGCTATTGGCAGATAATGCACAGATATTAACATCTCCGCAAATATCTGCAACCTCAAGAGCCTGAGTTCCTATTGAACCTGTTGAGCCCAGAATAGACAAATTTTTCATTTGTTACCTCTTAGTTATTTAATAATAATCGGGAAATAAAGAGTGAAATAATATACCAATGGAGAGATTAAAAGAGTGGAATCAAAGCGATCAAGAATTCCGCCATGACCGGGAATAAGATTACCGTAGTCTTTTACTCCATATTCACGCTTTATACAGCTTGCGGCAAGGTCGCCAAGCTGAGAAAATACTGCTGTGAGAACTGCGAAGATTACAGCGGATGTGTAGTTTACACCAAGGTCATTATATTTTCCGCAAAGAAATGCATAGATACTAACGCAGATTATGCAGCCAAGTGTTCCCCCTATTGCACCTTCAACTGTTTTCTTGGGGCTTATTTTGGGGCAAAGCTTATGTTTGCCAAGGGCTCTGCCTGCAAAATAGGCAAAGGTATCTGTTGCCCAGGCACTAATGAAAATAAGCCATATGTTAAGACTGCCAAATTCACTTTCTCTGATAAATATTATATGCAAAAAGAAAATGCTGATGTATGCACTTCCAAGAAAAGAAATTGCAGCATCCACAAAACTTAAATTACTATGAAAAAACACCATAGCAGCCATTAAAACAAGGATATATGCCGATATAATAAGCATAAGTCGTTCCTTTAAAAATCCACCTGCAAAAATTGCCAAAGCAAAGATTACAATTGCAAAAGCAAAACCAAGATACAAGGCAGGAGTTTTCTTTTTAAGAAGTCCCGTCACCTTGAAAAATTCATACATACCAATAAGAGAAATAATTCCAACACAAACCGATATGAATGTTACAGAGCAAAACAGCAGCACTGCCAGAGCTAAAATAATCCCTAGAGCGCCGAAAATCAGTCTTTGTTTAAGCATAATCAAACTCCTCCGTATCTTCTGTTTCTTTTTTGATAATCTAGTATAGCTTTAATTAAATCATCTCTTGTGAAATCAGGCCACAGGATATTGGAATACCAGAATTCGCTATAGGCGCTCTGCCACAAGAGAAAATTGCTGAGGCGATATTCACCGCTTGGTCTTATGATAAAATCAGGATCAGGCATATAGTTTGTATAGAGATTTTCAGAAATTATATCTTCTGTTATTTCATCGGGTGACAAGCTGCCTTCTTTTATCTTTTCTGCCATTTTTCTGAAGGCTCTTGTCAATTCATCTCTGCCACCATAGTTAAGAGCAATATTTAGCGTTATTGCACTGTTATTTTTGGTTTGCTCTTCAATATTTTTGATTTTGGCAATAATGTCATCGCTAAGACCGTCATATGTACCAATGATTTTAACTCTGATATCCTCATCACCGATAAGGCGCTTATAGTCGTCAAGATACTCCGACAAAAGCTTCATTAAGGCTTCAACCTCATCGCTGGGACGCTTCCAGTTTTCTGTGGAAAAAGCATAAACCGTCAGATAGCGGATACCAAGATGGCCTGCATCGCGTGTTATCTGTTCTAAAACCTTTGCACCAACTCTATGACCGGCAGACCTTGGCAGACCTCTTTTTTTTGCCCATCTGCCATTGCCATCCATAATGATGCCTATGTGTCTGGGAAGATTATTAATATCAAGTTCATCCGCTAAAGCAGATTTTCTTTTTTTAAAAAAACTAAACATAGAATTCTCCATTTGTAAAGAAGCTGTAGCAAAACAAAGACATCGGTTCGTCGAGGACGCCGAACCCTGCAAATCATATTGCATATGCACTCATACAATATATGTAGGGAACATTTTCATCACCGAACGAACATCCTAAAATCATTTTGCTACAGCTTCTTCGTTTATTAAACTTCCATAATTTCCTTTTCTTTTTTAGCTACTGTGTCGTCAATATCCTTAATGAATTTATCGGTTATTTTCTGAACATCTGTTTCAATACCTTTTAAATCGTCTTCGGTAATTTCTCCGTTTTTCTTATCGAGCTTGAAGGCATCCATAGCATCCCTTCTGATTGAACGGATAGCAACCTTGCTGTCTTCGCCTTTTTTCTTTATACCCTTAACAAGCTCTTTTCTTCTTTCCTCTGTGAGAGGTGGGAAATTGAGACGAATAGATTTTCCGTCGTTATTGGGAGTGATGCCGATATCGGAAGCTAAAATAGCTTTTTCAACATCTTTGATGATAGAAGCATCCCAGGGCTGAATAAGAATCGAGCGGGGATCCGGAACTGAAACATTGCCGATCTGGGTAAGTGGTGTGGCAACACCATAATACTCAACCGTAACTTTATCAAGGATTGCAGGATTTGCTCTGCCCGCTCTGATTGATGCAAGCTCTTTATCGAGAACTGCAAGTGATTTTTTCATTTTTTCTTCAAACTGATTTAGATTTGCTGCCATAAATTTATCCTCCATTAAAATTTATTCTACTATTGTTCCTATTTCCTCGCCCAAAATAACTCTTCTGATATTTTCGGGTGGATTAAGACCAAATACTCTTATGGGAATGTGATTATCCATACAAAGTGATGTTGCTGTGGAATCCATAACGCCAAGGCCACGGTTTAAAACATCGATATATGTAAGATTAGTAATTTTCTTTGCATCTGCATTCTTATTGGGGTCGCTGTCATATACAGCGTCAACATTTTTAGCAAGAAGAATGATGTCTGCATCAATTTCAGCGGCTCTGAGAGCTGCGGCTGTATCGGTTGAGAAGAAGGGATTACCGCTTCCGCATCCAAAGATAACAACCCTGCCCTTTTCAAGATGTCTGACAGCTTTTCCGCGGATATACGGTTCAGCTATCTGACGCATTTCGATACCTGTCTGGACTCTTGTGTCTACCCCTCTTTGGAGAAGAGCATCCTGAAGAGCGAGGGCATTTATAACAGTTGCAAGCATACCCATATGGTCGGCTCTTGTTCTGTCCATATTCTCCCCTGTTCTGCCTCTCCAGAAATTACCGCCACCAACAACGATGGCTATCTGGACACCTAAATCCACGCACTCTTTAATTTTATCTGTTATTGCACCAATGGTTGCATCATTAAGACCTGTTTTATTATCTCCGGCTAATGCTTCGCCACTAACCTTTAATAGAATTCTCTTGTACTTTGGCTCTGACATTTTTTACACATTCCTTTCCAACTATACATTTAAAGTAATTATAACATAGAATTCACAAAAAGGAAATACCTAATTTTAAAAATTTTGAAAAAAGAAATCATCTGAAATAAAAACCCAACAAAAAACCCCGAACACATTTTATACTGCTTTATAATAAATCATACCAATTATAAATAAGTGATGTGGATTTGTATAGTGTGGTTGTTTGGGATTGCAATAATTACTTTTCCATATTACGCAAAGAGCTTCGGACAACAATACATTGCCGAAGCTCTTTATATTATCAAACATATATTTAACTTATATTATCCTTCCAAAGTAATGCTGCACCAATTATGCCTGCATCATTTCCAAGTGAGGCTATTTTCATTTGGGTATGTACTTTGGAAAATACCCAAAGTGCTCTACCCTGAAACCACACGCTTTTATCTGTGCCATATATATTGCCATCTTTATCAAGACAAGTAAAGATACCGCCATTTTCATTATCTATTGCATTTTCAAGTCAAAAATGAAGTATATCATCACATAGATATTCTTTATAATTCATAGTTAACACCTCTTATTTATGTTTCAAACTTGCTACCAATACTATTTTATACCATTCACAAAATATGTCAAGCACCAAATAAAAACCCGGAAAATATAAATAGTTTCCGGGGTTACACTTTCAATTATTTAGTAAGTCTGGCTGTATCCTTAGCAATCATAAGTTCTTCGTTTGTTGGAATAACAAAAGTTTTAACGGTTGCATCGGGAGCAGAAATATCTAATTCCTCGCCGCGTTTTTTATTTTCTTCAAGGTCAATTTTAATACCCATAAATCCAAGATCTTTTGTGATCCAGTCTCTTAAGAGGGCTGTGTTCTCACCAATACCTGCTGTGAATACAACTGCATCAAGACCGCCCATAGCTGCAGCATAAGCGCCAATATATTTGGTTACGCCATATGCAAACATTTCAAGAGCCAATTTTGACTGAGCTCTGTCGTTCATTGAGCCTTCTAAGTCTCTGAAATCGCTGGAAAGTTCACTAATACCCTGAACACCTGATTTTTTGTTGAGGTAGTCATTAACTTCCTTGATTGACATATTTTCTTTTTCCATTATGTATGTTACGATTGCAGGGTCAATATCGCCGGAGCGTGTTCCCATTAAGATACCTGCAAGTGGTGTGAAGCCCATGCTGGTGTCGATTGAATGACCGCCTTTAACAGCTGATATTGATGAACCGTTACCAAGATGACAGGTTACAATTTTAATATCTTTAACATCTTTACCGAGCATTGCTGCTGCACGCTCTGTAACATATTTGTGGC
>JAFSBJ010000107.1 GCA_017437345.1 Clostridia bacterium
ATCGGAGAATGGGAAGAAAGCATCGGATGCCATAACAGAACCCTTTGTTTTTTCTCCGCCATAGTTTATGGCTAATTCAAGAGCTGTTATTCTATTGGTCTGACCGGGTCCAACGCCAACTGTGGCATCGTCTTTGGCAAGAACGATTGCATTGGATTTAGTGTGTTTAACAACCTTCCATGCAAATTTGAGGTCTTTCATTTCTTCCTCGGTGGGTTTTTTATCGGTTACATAATCAAATTCAGCTTCATCATAAAGCTCAGTATCAGAGCTTTGAACAAGAAGACCACCGGAAACTTTATTTGTGCGGATGCTTTCTTTGGAAACAGGTTTGGAAATGTCATCCAGGGTAAGAAGGCGGATATTCTTTTTAGCTTTTAAAATTTCAAGAGCATCGTCTGCAAATGATGGAGCAATGATAATTTCCAAAAAGATTTTTGAAAGCTCGGAAGCTGTTTTTGCATCTACTTCGCGATTTAATGCAACTATGCCGCCAAAAATTGAAACGGGGTCTGCATTATAGGCTTTCATATAGGCATCATAGATATTATCCGCTATGCCAACACCGCAGGGGTTAGCGTGTTTAACAGCGACAGCTGTGGGGCAGTCGAATTCTTTAAGAAGCTCAAGTGCTCCGTTTGTGTCGTTGATATTATTGAAGGAAAGCTCTTTACCGTGGAGCTGTTTAGCAGCAGTTAAAACGCCTGTTTCGTTGGTAACTTCTTTATAGTATACAGCGCCCTGGTGTGGGTTTTCACCGTATCTTAAATCCTGAAGCTTTTCAAAGGTCATTGTGAAGGTATCGGGGAAGCCTTCGAGGCCGATTTGTTTTCTTAAGTATGTAGCGATTAAGGTATCGTAGTGAGCTGTGTGTTCAAAAACCTTATAGGCAAGGAGGAATTTTGTATCGCGGCTTACTTCACCGTTTGCTTTTAATTCATCTATTACCTTTGTGTAGTCGGCAGGGTCAACTATAACTGCAACATCCTGATTATTCTTAGCTGCAGCTCTTATCATTGTGGGGCCGCCGATGTCTATATTTTCTATTGCTTCTGAAAGCTGTGTGCCTTCTTTTAAGATTGTTTGCTTAAAGGGATAAAGATTTATGGCAACGATGTCTATTGTGTCAACGCCCAATTCTTCAAGCTGCTTCATATGTTCGCTGTTATCTCTTATAGCAAGAACGCCTGCGTGAATTTTGGGGTGGAGAGTTTTAACTCTGCCGTCGAGGCACTCAGGAAAGCCTGTTATTTCGGAAACACCGATTACATCTATCCCTGCATCTGAGATAGCTTTTTTGGTGCCACCGGTTGAAATGATTTCAAAACCAAGATTTACTAATTCTCTGGCAAAATCAACAACACCTGTTTTGTCAGAAACACTTATTAATGCTCTTTTTTTCATCAGACATACTCCTTATAATTTATTTTTAAAAAAATTTTTCTTTTTAACATTATAATCCAGTCAAAATAAAAATTCAAGTATTTTCAGGAATTTTAAGTATTTTGATACTATATTCACAGTAATCAACTGTAATTTCTGTTAAATTTTTAAAGGTTTTAAGTTTTGAAATTAGCAAACAATATGGAGGCAATATATTTTTTAAATTATGGTGATAAAATGTTTAAACACGAAAAACAACTCTTTCATCCTGTTGGCGTTGAAAAACCTAATCCACAGTATGCAGTTCTTCTCCAGGAGCAGCTTGGCGGCGGAAACGGAGAGCTGAAGGCTGCTATGCAGTATATTTCACAGAGTTTCCGCATTAAAGACCAGCAGATAAAGGATTTATTCCTTGATATTGCCGCAGAGGAACTCAGTCATATGGAGATGATTTCGCAGACAATTAATCTTTTGAACGGGCACGATGTTGATTACAATACGGTTGGTGCAGGTGAGATTCAAAGTCATGTGCTTTTAGGATTAAATCCCGGTCTTATTAATGCATCGGGATATTCATGGACTGCAGATTATGTGACTGTTACGGGAGATTTGTGTGC
>JAFSBJ010000108.1 GCA_017437345.1 Clostridia bacterium
AATGAGTAAAATTTCAAATATTCTTCTGGAAAATATTGATAAAGATACAGTTGATTTTGCTCCCAACTTCGATGAAAAAAGAAAAGAGCCTCTTGTTCTTCCAACAAGAATTCCAACCCTTCTTATTAATGGAAGCTCCGGTATTGCAGTTGGTACGGCAACCTATATTCCTCCCCACAACTTAACAGAGGTTTTAAATGGTGCCATAGCTCAGATAGACGATCCCGAAATATCTGTTGAAGACCTTATGGAATACATACAGGGTCCCGATTTCCCAACAAAAGCATCAATAATGGGAAAAAGCGGAATAAGAGCCGCTTATGCCACAGGTAAAGGAAGAATTATCGTAAGAGCAAAAACCCAGATAGAAGAAAGAAAAGATGGAACCTCTTCTATTATTGTTACAGAGCTTCCCTATCAGGTTAATAAAAAAATGCTTGTTGAATCTATTGCAGCTCTTGTTAAGGATAAAAAAATTGAAGGACTTTCCGATATTGACGACCATTCATCCGACAGAGTCGGCATTCGTCTTGAAATTTTCCTTAAAAGAGATGCTAATCCTCAGGTTGTTTTAAATCAGCTCTTTAAATATACAAAGCTTCAGGACAGCCTGTCAATAAATATGCTAGCCATAAAAGACGGCAGACCAAAAACAATGGGCTTAAAGGAAATTCTCGACCAGTATATTATTTTCCAAAAGAAAATAGTTACAAGAAGAACACAGTATGACCTTAAAAAAGCCGAAGCAAGAATGCATATTTTAGAGGGCTTAAGAATTGCTCTTAATAATATTGATGAAATAATAAATATAATAAGAAATTCCTATGACGATGCAAAAGAAAGACTTATGGAAACCTTTGGTCTTTCTGAAATTCAGGCACAGAGCGTTCTTGATATGCGCTTAGGTCAGCTCCAGAAATTAAACGGAGAAAAGATTGAAGAAGAATATGCAGAGCTTTCATTAAGGGTGAGCGAATATAAAAAGCTCTTATCTGATGAAGGCGAACTTATGAATCAGATTAAAAAGGAAATCATCGAAATAAGAGATAAATATGGTGATGAAAGACTCACCACAATTGAGCCTGCCATAGATATTATTGAAGATGAAGACCTTATTGAAAGAGAAGAATGTGTTCTGACTATGACACACTTTGGCTATATAAAGCGCCTTCCCTTAGATACCTATAAGAGTCAGCACAGAGGCGGAAGGGGAATTGCAGGTCTTTCCACAAGAGAGGAAGACTTTGTTGAAAAAATCTTTACAGCCTCCAGCCACGATTTCATTTTATTCTTCACCAACACAGGAAGAATGTTTAAAACAAAGGTATATCGTATTCCCGAAGCAGGCAGAACTGCAAAGGGAACTGCTGTTGTAAATCTTATTGGTCTTGAAAAGGATGAAAAGGTCACAGCTATGATTCCTGTTAAGGAATTTTCTGAAGATAAATATCTCACCATGATAACAAAGCTTGGCTTTGTTAAAAAGACCAATTTAAGTGACTACGATACCAACCGTAAGGGCGGTCTTATCGCCATCACACTCCGCGAGGGTGATGAGCTGATGGGTGTTGATTTAACAAATGGAAATAATAATATCATTCTTTGCACCAAAAACGGTATGTGCATCAAATTCAAAGAAACCGATGTCCGTCCTATGGGTAGAGGAGCATCGGGTGTAACCGGTATTCGTCTTGGAAAAGATGACTATGTTATAGGCGGAAGTGTGTGTGAAGATGATGTCAAGCTTCTCACAGTTACCGAAAATGGCTTTGGTAAAAAGACAGATATTAATGAATTCAAATGTCAGAACAGAGCCGGACGCGGTGTTACAGGCTATAAGATTACTGAAAAAACAGGACTTGTTGCAGGTATTGCTGTGATAAAAGAAGGTGACGACCTGATGGTTATTACCTCCGACGGTATCATAATCAGAATGAACACCGATGAAATCTCCACCTTCGGCAGAGTTACCCAGGGTGTTAAGGTTATGAGAACCTCAGATGATGTTCATGTTGTTTCTATAGCTAAAGCAGATAAGGAAGAAGAGCAGGAAGAAGAAATAACAAAAACAGAGGAAATATCCACTGAGACTTCTCAGAATGAATAAGAATTAATTAATTTAAAATAAAATTATTCTAAAAAACCGAGGATAAAAAAGTCCTCGGTTTTTTTCTTTTTTAATTTTAGTAGACACTTTCCACATGTTGTATTTTTTTTAGCAGTATTTTATCAAGTATATATTTGTTTTTATAAATAGAGTAGTCAAAATCAAGTTCAATATGGGTAAACTCATTAGGATTTATAGTAATATAATCTGATGATGAATTAAACTTTGAAAAAAGTGTGGCATATATATGTGTTGTTTTATCTACCTTTCCAATGTAGCAAGAATCGGTCATAAGAATTATGTCGATGCTGTAATCAGTGCTTTGAATTTTAATGGATAATGGAATGGGATAGTCTCTGGGTTTGTTGAGATTAATTACAAAATACCCCTTCATATTTTCATAAACCTTATCACAATATAAACAGTTTTGTGTGTGCGTCATTATAAATTCCCCCTGAAATTAAAAAAGTGCGCTTCCGGAGAAACGCACCGAAAAAGTGTATCTCTCCTGCACCACACAGTTTATAACCATCCAAAGGAATGAAAATGAGAGGTAACACCTTTTACCAAGGTATTATCTCCTTTGGATGTATTAACTATTAAACTGTGTGGTGAATATATTTTATCATTAATAAATAATAATGTCAAATAAAAAAACTAAGATAGAAATTTTTCTTCCTTAGTTATCTGAGAATGATGGTAAATTATTGTTTAGTGAAGAGTTTGGGGTGAAGTTTTGAACTAAAGCTCAAAGTGAAGTAGCTTACGCAGTGAAGTTTTTTCTATCGAAAAAGTGAAGTTAAGTTTGCCTCTTCGCCGCAAGGCGAAACTTCACTTACAAAGTAAACTTCACTATCGAAGATAACTTCACTTGCCCGTCAGGGCAAACTTAGCCCAATTCATCTTCGATGAATTTATATTATTCGACAAATACTTTGTCGAAAGTTCAAGAATTTTGGATTTTTGTGTAAAAAGTTCAAAGTTCAGTAAATAAGTCAGCATTTTACACATAAAGTCCATTAATATTGGACTTTATGTAGTATAGTTCATATAAAATAAAATAAGAGGGCAATTTTTTGTAGATATAAAGTCGAAAAATATACCGGGGGAGATTTTTTGTCAGTAATTGGCATAAAATAATGATAATGTTGAATGTATTATTTTGCCGGGCTATAATTTTACGTGTAGAAAACAAATACATAGGAGATGATTTAGTTGAAAAACAAAGTAAGAGTGATAATTGCCGATGATAATAAGGAATTTTGCCATTCCTTAAAGGCTGCTCTCGAAAAAGAAAGCTTTCTGGAGGTTGCAGGCATTGCCTACGATGGAAAGGAAGCCTATGAAATGATTCTTGAAAAAAGACCGGACATACTTCTTACTGATATTATTATGCCCTATATGGACGGTCTGGCACTCCTTGGCAAGATTCAGGCAAATGCAATGCTTAGTAAAAAACCAAAATCCATAGTGTTTTCATCAATGGGATATGAAAATATAATAAATAAAGCTATGAGTCTTGGAGCATCCTATTTTCTGGCAAAACCCTTTGAGTCGGCAAGTCTTATTGACAGAATAAGAGATATATGCTTTGAAGCAGAGCAGCCTCAGCTCAAAACTGTTGTGAAGAGCAAAAATGATTTGGAAACAAATATAACAATGTATATCCAGCAGCTTGGTGTTCCTGCTCATATAAAAGGCTATCAATATATTAGAGATGCAATTGCAATGGTTATTGATGATATGGACACCATTAATTCCATCACGAAGCTCTTATACCCTACCGTTGCCAAACACTATAACACCACAGCTTCAAGAGTGGAGAGAGCAATCCGCCATGCAATTGAAGTTGCCTGGGACAGAGGTAATCCGGAAATTCTTAATGAATTTTTTGGCTATACCATTCTTGGCAGTAAGGGCAAACCTACAAATAGTGAATTTATTGCTCTTATAGCAGATAAGATAAGACTTGATATGAAAGCAAGCTGAAAAACACCAACACTCCCTTAATTGTATATATCAAAAAAGAGCTTCTATCCCCTGAGAAGCTCTTTTTTGTGTGTTTAAGGAGGAGTAATGTTTAAAATAAATTATTGTTTAGTGAACTATTTTGACTAATAAATTTGTAGGGGTCGGCCTCCCGGACGACCCGCATAATATTGCTGAAATCAAGCGGGATGTCGAGGACGCCATCCCCTACAATATGA
>JAFSBJ010000109.1 GCA_017437345.1 Clostridia bacterium
AATATCCGCTCATTCCTGCTCTTGGAATCCATTTGAGCATTTCGAGAACATGCTCATAGGAAACAGCACCTTCAATACAGATTGCTCTGTGCCTGTATGATGCTTTTTCCTGAACAAAAGCATCAAGTCTTTTTATTTCGTATTCAGGAACAACTTCTCCGTCGTCGGAAGGTCTTACCCAGGCAACGCCCAGTTCCTTTAAGAAACGGTATGCCGCGATAAGAACAGAACGAGGGTTACAGCCTGTGATTATTCCTGCGTTATTTTCAACATTAATATAAATAGAATCGTCAAGGAATTTATCCTCAACATCCAAAATCTTGTCGGCAAAAGCATCGCTCTGGCCAACCCAGATAGTATTTTTTACGCTCTCGTCATATTCAGAATAAAAACGAATATCAACAAAGAGTGAATTATCAATTTTTTTAAGATAAGAGTAAAGCTCCTGCACGGCATATCTGACAGTTTCGTCAGTGCCGATTCTTGCTAAAACAACCTGTGTCATTTTCATTTTCCTTGCTCCTTTAAATAAAAAGTTCTTCACTTTTAATTATAACATTATGGGTATTTATGTCAATACATAAAATGGTTTTTAATAAAAAAAGAGCCTTTTTAAAGGCTCTTTTAAGTTATTCCATATTTGTCATTCTGGTTACCATGTCGTCTGCAAGCCAGTCGTCAAAAACTTTGTGGGCTTTTACGGCGAGAAGTTTAGCGAAATCTTTAAATTCGGCTAAGGTCTTATCTTTTTCCTCTTTGTTGCCCTTCGCTTTTGCAATAAGCGGTTTTAAGAGCATGTGGCAATATTCTGCGTGCATAGATAAGTATTCCCAGGAAACTGTGATAGCATCAGGATGGTTAGTTGCAAGATTTCTCTCAATGGTTGATTTGAAACCTGTGAGAAGCGCCTGACACTTTTTAAGCTTTGCCATTCTTTCTTCGTCACTATATAGCGCGGTTTTTTCTCTGAAGAAATGTCTGTAATAAGTAGGGTCAAAGCTTTCGCTCAGGCCCTTTGTATATTCCATAACAGCCTCGCCGTCAGGGCCAAAGGCGATAAAGAAATATTCAAGAGCTTTTTCCTCAAAGTCGCATTCCTTATCCCAAAGGACTTCTGCCATAACATGCATTGGAAGGTTTGTGGGGAAAGCGGCGCGTGTATGCTGACAACTCATCATACCGTTCAGGCCAATAGTTTCAAGGGCTTGCATATCCTCAAAAAGAAGCTTTGCAGTTGAATAATAACCCGGGTCGTATTTGTGGTCCCACATAAGATGATAGTCAAAGTCAAAGGAGTCTCCACTATGAATTTCCTGCCACTCTGCAAGGTGGGCAAAAGAGTCTTCAACCTCTTTTGGCTGAGAAACCTTATTGAGAACATATGGGATATGGGTGTATTTTTTCTTAGGGTCAATCTCTTCCCAGCCTCTTGAGAAATTTCTCGTTATAGGGGCAAACTCCATAATAAATCTTTCGGGATTTTTAATCTTTTCTTTAAGAGGTGCCCAGAAAGTAGGCCCGCAAACAAGGAAAACAATTTTAGTGTCAATCCCTTCACGGGTCAAGATTTCGTCAATCTCATTGAGCATCATTAAGTAGTAATCAGCAGGCAGTTCTTTACAGTTTTCACATTCGCAAACATTGTTTGACCAGTCTGCAAGCCAGAAATGAAGAATATCAACATGGGAGTTGTTCTTAATATAATTAACAGCACAGTCAACCATAATTCTGCGCACCTTTGGATTTGAATAGCAAAGCTGAGTATTAATTGGAATATCTCTCCAGAATCTGCGGATTCCGTCAAGAAGAGGGAGATATTCTTTGGTTTCCTCAGGGATTTCTTCAGGCTTAACACATGACCAACCATCACTGACAAAACCAAGTGGTTCTGCGGTCCAGCCGTGGCCAACCTTATGATAAACAAGTCCTCGTTTTGCAACCTCTGCTTCAACTTCTCTTGTTATTGCGTCAACATCTGCGCGGGAAACATTTTCGTCCTCGAAAAATTCAGGGCAGGTTCTGTGCCCATACCAGTTGTCAAAGAAATAATAAGGTCTGAAAAACTGGATGAAATATCCGCTCATTCCTGCTCTTGGAATCCATTTGAGCATTTCGAGAACATGCTCATAGGAAACAGCACCTTCAATACAGATTGCTCTGTGCCTGTATGATGCTTTTTCCTGAACAAAAGCATCAAGTCTTTTTATTTCGT
>JAFSBJ010000110.1 GCA_017437345.1 Clostridia bacterium
GAGCTTAATGTGAGCTTCAACTGTTTCGTCAAATTTTGCTTTTGATGCTTTGATTACAATATCAAAAGCCTCTGCAGAATCATATAATTTAGTTCTGTCAATTAATTTTGCACTTTCAATGTAATTTTTACCTTTACGCATTTTACTTCCTCCTTCTGTGGTCAATCGAAGTTCAAGATTTAAAATAGAATTTTTGAACCTCTCCCACTAACTTGCACGGAATTAGTCTTCAACAACGATTCCCATGCTTCTTGCTGTACCGGCAATCATGCTCATTGCGGCTTCACCGCTTGCTGCGTTTAAGTCGGGCATTTTCTGCTCAGCGATTGCTTTGAGAGCATCTTTGCTGATTTTAGCAACTTTGTCTTTGTTAGGTACACCTGAACCGCTGTCGATTTTGCAAGCTTTCTTTAAAAGTACTGCTGCAGGTGGAGTTTTTGTAATGAATGTGAAAGATCTGTCCTGATATACTGTGATAACTACAGGGATAACAAGACCTGCATCTTTTGCAGTTTTTTCGTTGAATTCCTTACAAAACTGCATGATATTAACACCATGCTGACCAAGTGCAGGACCTACCGGGGGAGCCGGATTGGCCTTACCTGCTTCAATCTGAAGCTTAATGAAACCTGTTACTTTCTGTGCCATGGATAAGCACCTCCTTAAAACAAATGTGGTAAAGCGGAATGTTTTATTTCCTCCCACTTTAAATAATATCGGCAAATTAATGCCGCTATTAACAAATTAAATCTGCTCTTTTTAAATCAGATAACTTCTGCGTGGTTGATGTCTATTTCAAGAGATGTTTTTCTGCCAAACATTTCTATTGTAACCGTTACCTTTCGGCCGGGCATATCAATAGATTCAACAATGCCTGTCTGGTTAACAAAGGCACCATCGGTTATCTTAACCGAATCGCCTATATTAAACTGGGCAACAATCTCTCTAACATCAACACCAAGAGCTTCAACCTCTTCCTCAGAAAGAGGAACTGGCTTTGAACCGGGACCAACAAATCCCGTAACACCTGTGGTGTTTCTGATAATATACCAGGTGTCGTCTGTCATTACCATTTTGATAAGTACATAACCGGGGAAAATCTTACGGGTAACGAGCTTCTTCTCTTCGCCCTTTGTTTCAACAACATCCTCTGTGGGGACTCTGATGTCGATAATGAGATCTTCGAGGCTTCTGTTTTCGATTATTTTTTCAAGGTTGGTTTTAACCTTGTTTTCATAACCTGAATAGGTATGGACAACATACCACTTGGCATTTTTAGATGATTTATTTGAGCTTGTCATCTTTAGGCCTCCTTTTTGTTATTTCACTAAACTATTATTATTTAATGAGTTTGGAAATACCAAAACCGAATGCCAAATCGAGAACCCAGATAACGATTCCGATGATGATAACTGCTGCAATAACGATAAGAGTGTTTTTAATAACCTGACCTTTTGAAGGCCAAACAACCTTTTTTAATTCAGATTTTAATTCTTTGAAAAATCTTACGATTTTATTGCCTAATTTCTTTTTTGGTGCTGTAGCTTCTGCCATAGCGAATCACCTCCACATTTTAGCTTAAAAAGCTTTAAATGAAATTATTTTGTTTCTTTGTGCAGTGTGTGTTCTCTGCAGAAACGGCAATACTTTTTCATTTCGAGTCTGTCGGGATCATTCTTTTTGTTTTTTAATGTGTTGTAGTTTCTCTGTTTGCACTGACTGCATGCTAATGTGATTTTTGTTCTCATTGTCTGAACCTCCTTAAATCTAACAACGCTTCTTATGAAAAGTTTAATTGTATATAATTTATTTTGAAAATAAATTTGCGCACAAAAAAAAAGAGCTTTTCATCAGCGCTAATAGAATACCATAAGAAAAGCAACTTGTCAATACAATTTCCAAAAAATTTTCCTGTTTTTTTCATTGTTATATATATTATACATACTCCCCTTCCTTTATTAAAGATGCTTTGGGCATATAAGCTACATAATGTTGAAAAATTTAAAGCATATATAAAAGGAAGATTTTCGACAAGCGAAAATCTTCCTTTTTTGCAATCACCTTTTAGCAGCAACAATCATTATTACTACCAAATATCCATATCACAAAGATAATGGCAATTATTATCCAGATTATATTATTTCCGGAACCGCCTAAGATTCCATTGGAGCCATTACAGCATGAATTACAGCAGTCGCTCAACTAAAACCCTCCTTTAATGAGATTTATCAGCAGCCGCAACCGTTATTTTCGCAGCCGCTGCCATTGTCATCTTTTATAAAAAGGAGTATTACAAGGATGATAAACCAGAGAACTGTGCTGCTGCCCTGGTTACCGCAACCATTACCAAAAAGATTGAACATATTATTTCTTCCTTTCATTATAATATTTGCTATTTACTTATCAATTAGTTACAGCCACAGCCATTGTTTTCAGAACCACAGCATCCAAATAATAAAAGGAACACAAGAATAAAGAAGAGGATACCGTCGTTACCACCGAATGCACCGTTTGTGCAGCATCCGTTACCAAGCATTTATAACACCTCCAGATTTCAGGTTCATTCTATACTATGTTGGAAACAGAATTTTGGTTACAGAAATTAAATGCACCCAAAAAAAATTATTGACTATATTTATTTTATGGTATATAATGTCAAAGGTTTGTCGAAAATTGCAGAATAGTTTTTTGGAGGAATAAATTTGGAAAAGAATACGGATAAAGTAAATTATGGCGAAATAATTAAAAAGCTCAGAATAAAAAATTCTATGACACAAACAGAATTGGGACAGCTTGTGTCGCTGGGTAAAACTGCTATTTCAAATTATGAAACCGGCTATGTTGTTCCTCCGCTGTCTGTTTTGGAAAATATTGCAAAGGTTTTTAATCTTTCGCTTCTTGAAGTTCTCACATATGATACAGAACCGGAGCTGTATGCGGACACAAAATTCCGTCAGGCCAGCAACAGCGTTATCATACCGTATATTCATGTGAGAAATGTTAAGGAAAGTGTTTTAAACACTGACCAATATATGGATGATACTCTGACCTTGCCGACATCTATGACAAATGACAATAAAGGATATGTTTGCATTAAAATGAATGATGACGGAATGAAATCAGACGGAATTTCCAGAAACGATTATCTTATTGTTAAAAAAGAAGCTTTTGTAAAACCGGGTCAGATTGTGCTTGCGCTAAACAATGAAAATAGCACATATACAATAAGAAGATACATAAGAGAAGGTCACATTGCATCTCTTATTCCTTCATCTGATTCAGAAAGGTATCCTGTTGTGAGGATTGATGAAAGAGATGCAAAGTTTACAATTGCAGGTTATGTGGAAAGTGTTTTTTCAAAGATTAACTATTAATTGTTAAATTATTTATTAACAAATTTTAAGAGTTTTTTAAATATTTACAGTATATTTCGTAAATATCTATCCTATTTACGAAATATACTGTGTTTTTTTGTGTAGTTTATATAAATATGCTAAGGCA
The DNA here is from genome assembly GCA_017437345.1 of Clostridia bacterium. The sequence goes on from JAFSBJ010000110.1 coordinate 3,502, forward strand.
AATATATGCAACTGTATTATATTTGTTACCTAATTGTTAAAAAAGTTTGACAAAATTTAATTTTTGGAGTATAATAAGCTACAGTTAGAGAATCGGTTTGAAAATAAAAATCAAAACCGAAGATAATAACGGAGGAAATATAATGCGTAAATTAGTTAAGACGCTTGTGCTTAGTTGTCTCTTTGTTATGGCACTTACCATCTGTGCAAGCGCAGACGAAATTGCTTATACCACAGCAGATGTTTTAAATGTGCGTTCAATGCCAAGCACAACATCAGAAATTGTTGGTCAGTATCCATATGGCTCACAGGTAAACATCACAGACAAAGCAGATGTATGGTATCAGATCAGATTCAACTCAGGTTTTGCGTATGTTCATAGTGATTATGTTAAATTTTCACTTGATGCAACCCCCGACCAGCTCGCCCTTGGTGAGAAGGTTGTTGAAAAAGCAAAACAGTATATAGGCGTGCCCTATGTTTATGGCGGTTCTACCCCATCGGGTTTTGACTGTTCGGGATTTGTTAAATACATATACTCTCATTTCGGAGTTAATCTCGACAGAGTTGCCGCAGCTCAGAGCCGCAATGGCTATGCTGTTTCCGCTTCAGAAATGATGCCCGGTGATATTATATGTTTTGCCGGATATGGCGGATATGGATATATCAACCATGTTGGAATTTATGTTGGAGACGGTCAGTTTATCCATTCACCAAGAAGCGGATATACTGTGTGCATTGAAAATCTTGCAACATCAAGCTATGGCTCAAGGATAGCCGGAGTACGAAGAATATTTTAATGAAGAAATCCATCGAAAATGATGGATTTCTTTTTTTTATTCCGAAAAATCTGCGAATTGCTTTTTTATATTGTCTTGTTTAATTTTTCACCATAAAGCAACCATTCATTACATTATTTTTAACAAAAAACGAATTTTGTGTTGACTTGGAGCATTATTTTTATTATACTATAGAGTAATATAATAGCATTAGTATATGAAAGGGGATTATTATGACAGACAAATTTGCTTACGAAGGACTCACCTTTGATGATGTTCTTCTCATTCCTCAGAAATCAGATGTTACACCGGATCAGGTTAACCTTGAAACCAATCTCACCAAGAAGATAAAGCTTAAGATTCCCATGATGAGTGCCGCTATGGACACAGTTACCGAATCAGCTCTTGCTATTGCAATCGCAAGAGAAGGCGGAATTGGCATTATCCACAAGAATATGACAATTGAACAGCAGGCAACAGAAGTTGACAAGGTAAAGAGATCTGAAAACGGTGTTATTATTGATCCTTTTTCACTTTCTCCTGATAACACTCTTCAGGATGCGGACAACCTGATGGGAAAATATAAAATTTCAGGTGTGCCTGTTACAGAAAATGGAAAGCTCGTTGGTATTATAACAAACAGAGACTTAAGATTTGAAACAGATTTTTCAAAACCGATACATATGTCAATGACAAGAGAAAACCTTGTTACAGCTCCTGAAGGAACCACTATTGACGAAGCTCAGGAAATCCTCAGAAAGCATAAAATCGAAAAGCTCCCTATCGTTGATAAAAACGGTGCATTAAAAGGCTTAATCACAATTAAGGATATTGAAAAATCTGTTAAATATCCAAACGCTGCAAAGGATTCAAATGGCAGACTTTTAGCAGGTGCTGCAATTGGTATTACTGCTGATGTTTTAGATAGAGTTAAGGCTCTTGTTGAAGCAAATGTTGATGTTTTGGTACTTGATTCAGCCCATGGACATTCTCAGAATATTTTAAACTGCGTTAAGCTTATAAAAGAAAATTATCCCGATGTTCAGCTTATTGCCGGCAATATTGCAACAGGCGAAGCTGCAGAAGAATTAATTAAAGCAGGTGTTGATGCTGTTAAGGTTGGTATCGGACCGGGTTCTATCTGCACAACAAGAGTTGTTGCAGGGGTTGGTGTGCCTCAGGTTACAGCTATCTACAATGTGGCTCAGCTTGCTAAAAAATATGGAATTCCCGTTATTGCCGATGGCGGTGTTAAATATAGCGGTGACTTAGCAAAAGCTATAAGTGCCGGTGCTGATGTTATCATGATGGGTTCACTCTTTGCAGGCTGCGAAGAAAGCCCCGGCGAATCTGAAATTTATGAAGGAAGACAATATAAGGTATATAGAGGTATGGGTTCTATTGCAGCTATGGAAAAAGGCAGCAAAGACAGATACTTCCAGACAGGAACCAAGAAGCTCGTTCCCGAAGGCGTTGAGGGAAGAGTGCCATATAAGGGCGTTCTGGCAGATACAATCTATCAGCTTATTGGCGGTCTCCGTTCTTCAATGGGATATTGCGGAACACCAACTATCCCTGAGCTTAAAGAAAGAGGCAAATTTGTTAGAATCACAAATGCAGGTCTCATAGAAAGTCATCCACACGATATTTCAATAACAAAAGAAGCTCCAAACTATTCAAAAAGCTTCTGATTAATTTAAAAGGTAACAACCTATCGGCGATAGGTTGCTACCTTTTTTCACATTATAAACTACGATGACACTATCACTTATTTTCAATTTGTATTCGTGCCATTTGCGTTCCGGAGCATTTTTACATCCCCCGGGATAGGAAAAATTAGTTTGGAATAAGCAAACTGAGCCGGATGGCGGTAGCCCGAAGTCGTACAAAGGTACGACGAGGGTGAAGTTTGCTTATAGCAAAAGGCACATAAAAAGCAACCTATCGGCGATAGGTTGCTACCTTTTTTCACATTATAAATTATGACGACACTATAACTTATTTTTAAAAATCCGTGCCTTTTGCGATCCGGAGCATTTTTACATCCCCCGGGATAGGAAAATTGGCTTGGATTTGTCAAACTGAGCCGAAGGGTTACCCGAAGCTGTACTAAGGTACAGCGAGTGGCGAAGTTTGACAAAAGCAAAAGGCACAGAATAAAAGAAATCCATCTTTTTGGATGGATTTCTACATTAAGACATAAAGTTAAATATTATACCAAATTGCTTATTTATATATATTTGCCTTTTGCGTTCCGGGCAAATTTTACATCCCGGGACAGTTATTTGTTTTTGGGATTTACAATATCTCTCCAGTCCATATCTCCCCTGTCGAGACCATGAATAAGAACCTCCGCTGTGGCAATGTTGGTAGCGATAGGAACATTATGAATATCACAAAGCTTTATAATCGGAGCAACATCAGGCTCACCGAGATTTTCGCTTAAGGGGTCCCTGAAAAACAAAACAAGGTCAATTTCATTATAGGCAATACGAGCGCCAATCTGCTGGTCGCCGCCCTGTGTGCCTGATAAAAATCTATGAACATTCATTCCGGTTGCATCTGTTATAAGACCACCGGTTGTACCTGTTGCAACTAAACTGTGTTTTGATAAAATGCCCTTATATGCTATACAGAACTGAACCATAAGCTCTTTCTTTTTGTCGTGGGCAATAAGTGCAATATTCATTGATTTGTGACCTCCTTAGAAAGTAGTTTTATATGAATTATTTTAAAACATATTTTTCTTTTTTAAAAAGACCTCCGGAAGCTCCTTTCTCAAAATCCGGAATATCCATGCCAAGAATCCTTTTGCAGATATTTTCCATAGCTCTGCCGGAGCAAGTATTGTATTTATAGATAGGCTCGCCTGATTCAACAGACCGCGAAAAATATTCGTCATAGGGAATTATTCCCAAAAGCTGACAAAGAGTCTCATCGATAATATCTTCAACAGCGATAGATGAGCCACTATCTTCATTTATCTTTACCATGCTAAGCACAAGGCTTGGCTTTGCCTTTGAATTCTTTCTTATTAAATCTGCAAGATAGCTGCTGTTTCTTATGGATATAAACGATTCATCTGTTAAAATAATAAAGCTATCGCAGTTTTTTAAAAAGGCTGAAAACATATCCTGATTATGCGGTGACACATCAGACACGATATAATCATATTCCTTTGAAAAAGCCTGTTTCAGATTTGAAAGCGATTTTGCAATGTCTCCTGACGGATAAACAGAGCCGCCTGCTATGAAATGAGGCAGATGCTCATCGTCGGGCTTGGTGATTATATCTAAAAGAGCAGCCTGAGAAGAGCAATAATCTGAAAAAGAAAAAATCGTTTCGCTTTTTATTCCAAGAATTGCATCATAGCTTCTTATTCCGAAGCTAGACTCCAGAAGCAGCACCCTCTTACCTTCCCTGCACAGCCCATAGGCAATATTACAGGCAAGAGAGGACTTTCCCATTCCGCCATTTCCGGAAGTTATTCCTAAAAAATTTACCATTATACAATTCTCCTTTATAATATTATCATAACATATGGAGTTTGTCTACATTTTTAACATAAATTTAATATATTTTTTGTTAGCCACCGGAGACTCGAACTCAGCACGCTCTGCATCCGTGAAAAACCGCATCTTTTTTGATTGTCAAGCTTGAAGGGCGTCAGCCCATCTACGCTTTCCGCACCAAAAATCTGCAATTTTTCGCGAATGAAGAGTTCGAAGAAGTTTTTGCAATAAATTCAAA
>JAFSBJ010000111.1 GCA_017437345.1 Clostridia bacterium
GCCTGCGGCGGAAGTGCGGAGCAAATTCGCTTTTCTTTAGCCATGTGCATTTTGAAAAGCAAAGCTTTTCAAAAGTTTTGCACGGCAATATAATCAAAATTTTTTACTTTATAGGAACGCAGTTTCCTATAAAGTAAAAAACGGAGCGAAAAAATCGCTCTGTTTTTTTATGTTCTTTTTCTTAATATTGCAAATTCGCCTACTTTTTGTCCGGGTTTTAATTTTACTGTCATCTGAGGATGTGGTGCAACATCTATTTCGTTATTATCTTCATCGGTCATATAATCAGCTACAAATGCAAAGGGAACTCCACCAGGACGAATAATTTCTATTTCGTCACCTTTGAAAAAGCGGTTACGCTGCTCGATTGTGGCTATGCCTGATGCTTCATCATAGCTTTTTACAACACCGACTATGGTGTAGTCCTGAATATAGGTATTGCTGGTGTAGAGCTGATTATTTTCGTTTGGTTTATTGAAATAGAAGCCTGTGGTATATTCCCTATGGCTTACCTTTTCTAAATCCTCTAAAATATCTGGGCTGATTCTGAAATTGTCGGGATCTGCAAGGTAGGCATCTATTGCTCTTCTGTAGGCTCCGACAACGGTGGCAACATAGAGCTCATTTTTAACTCTTCCCTCTATTTTAAAGCTGTTTACCCCCGCCTTTATAAGCTCTGGAATATACTCTACCATACACAAATCCTTTGAGTTATAAAGAAAAGTTCCCCTGTCATTTTCAAAAACAGGCATATACTCACCGGGGCGTTTTTCTTCCATAAGATAATATTTCCATCTGCATGGATGAGAGCAGGCCCCCTTATTGGCATCGCGATGGGTAAGGAAATTACTCAGAAGGCATCTGCCGCTATAGGAAACACACATAGCACCGTGAACAAAACACTCAAGCTCCTGCCCGGGTTCTATTTTTTCTCTTATCTCCCCTACTTCTTTAAGGGAAAGATCCCGGGCAAGGATAACTCTTTTGGCTCCAAGATTATACCACATTTTTGCGCTCATGTAGTTGGTGTTATTTGCCTGAGTGCTTATGTGGATGTCGAGCTTGGGTGCAACCTCGCGGACTATGGAAAACATACCAAGATCAGAAACGATAATTGCATCAGCACCCAGTTCTGACACCTGACGGACAAAGGAGGGGAATTCCTCCAGATCTTCATTATGAGGGATAATGTTTGCTGTTATGTAGACCTTTTTCCCTCTTTTATGAGCATATTCTATTCCTTCTTCTATTTCGGGAAGGGTGAAATTCTGAGATGCAACACGGAGAGAAAACTCTTCTCCGCCGATATAAACTGCATCGGCACCATATTCTATGGCATATTTAAGCTTTGTGAGACTGCCTGCAGGGGCTAAGAGTTCTATTTTATTATTCATTTATTTTTCCTCCTGAAGTTTTACAGATAGGCTGACGCCGTCGCCTATGGGAACGATTGATGTTTCAAGCTGAGGGTTATGGGATATATAGCTTAAAAAATCTCTTAAATTCTGAATTATTGTGTTTTGTTTTCGTGGTGCCAAGTCATCACAGGAAACCATACCCTTATAGAGAATATTATCGCAGATAACAATTCCGCCGGGGCTGAGCCTTGGAAGAAGGGTGTCGAGATAATATCGGTACATAGATTTATTGGCATCCATAAATATCATATCAAATGTGCCATCTATTTTTTTTACAGTTTCAAAGGCATCACCTTTTATGACTGTGATAACATTTTCTTTGCCTGCCTTTTTTATATTGGACATGGCAAGGTTATAATAGTCATCTTCTCTTTCAAGAGTTATTATTTTTCCACCGGGAAGGATATAGTCTGAAAAGAAAATCGAAGAATAGCCGATGGCTGTGCCAAGCTCCAGAATATTTTTTGGTGCTTTATACTTTAAGAGCATACCAAGAAAAGCACGGACTTCTTTTTGGATGATGGGGACTGTGTTTTCCTTTGCATAGACTTCAAGTTCTTTTAAAAAGCCTTCCGACTCGGAGAGAGTTTTATTAAGATATTCTACAATGTGGGGATAGTTTATATTGTCGGTCACAATAATTCTCCTTTGTTAATTACTTTCATCGTAGCGTGTGATTCCTCCTGAAAGGTATTCAGGAATATCACCGTTTATTATGGTTTGTGCTAAAATAGCACTTGTTTTCATATAAGTGTGGGTGTCGTAAAATGGAAGCATAAGAGCTACATCTGCATCAAGATTGACTTTTAAGGTGTGCATAACCTGGTTGACACCTGCAGTTTCAAATTTATGCTCAAAATCCGTTTGAACGCATCCCCGCTGAACAAGAATAAACTTTATGCGGGGACCTTTTCCCATAAGGTAGATATTATCAAAAAATGCTCCAACAGGAACATAGACAGGATATTCATCCTGCTGACTGAGTTTTTTGGAAACACTCATAGCTATTTCGGATTTTATGGCATTTACTTTGTTATAATCAACCGACATGGTGCTGATTTCCCCATCGGATGCATATTTTATATCGACAAGGCTTGAATAACTCAGGGAATGTTTGCTGATAACTTCATCTATAGTGGAATTTAATATTTCAAACATGTTTGTTTCCGCATAGGAGTGGAGAATCTCTGCTCCCCTTGGAAGAACGACCTGCTCTATATAGGTCATAAAAAGAGACCATACTAAAAGCAAAGACATTATAAGCGCGATAATGGGTTTTATTAAATTTCGTTTTTTCTTCATAACATACACCTTATTATATGTTATGAATTTTATTTACAAAAATGAATTACAAACTATACTCCACATCAGCTCCAAGACTTTGGAGCTTTTTAGCAAAATTATCATAGCCGCGGTCTATATAGTGGCTATCTGTGACAATAGTTTTTCCTTCGGCGCAAAGTCCTGCCAATACAAGAGCCGCCCCTGCTCTTAAATCTGTGGCTCTTACCTTTGCTCCCACTAGCTGAGTGCCGCCCTTTATTATGGCACATCTGCCATCTAATTTAATATCGGCATTCATTCTGACAAGCTCAGGGATATACATAAACCTATTTTCAAAAACTGTTTCAGTTATGACGCTTGTTCCGTCGGATTGACACATGAGAGCTGCAAACTGAGGCTGCATATCTGTTGGAAATCCGGGAAACGGAAGGGTTTTTACATCTATGTGTTTATTAATCTGGGGACAGATTATACTTAGTTCATCTGAGAATTCATTTATCTTAGCACCAGCTTCTGTGAGCTTGGACGATATTGCGCTAAGATGAGCGCAGTTAACATTTTTAAGGCGAATACTTCCTCTTGTGAGTGCTGCACCAACCATAAAGGTTCCGGCTTCGATGCGGTCGGGGATAATGGTGTGGGTGCAAGGATGAAGCTCCTTTACTCCTGTTACGGTGATGGTGTCTGTTCCGGCACCTGAAATATTGGCTCCGCATTTATTGAGAAAATCTGCAAGGTCAACAATTTCCGGCTCCGATGCTGAGTTTTCTATGACTGTTGTACCACCTGCAAGGCAAGCTGCCATAATTATATTCTGAGTTGCCCCGACTGACGGAAAATCAAGATATATATTTGCTCCCTTAAGCTTTTTGCATGAAAGCTTAACATAGCC
>JAFSBJ010000112.1 GCA_017437345.1 Clostridia bacterium
AGCAATACCAGACATAACTTTGAACTCCTGTTTAATTTCAACAGGACGGCCCAAAGCACAGGCCCTTTCCTGAATGTTAAGAACATAGCCGTTGTCCTCTATGATCTCGCCGTCAAAGGAATACTTGCAATAATCCAAAGTAAGAACATTTTCGCTTTGCTCTGCTATATTCCACTCGCCTTCAAGACTTAAATTTTTAAGCTCTTCTTTCTTCGCTTCTACCCTTGCTGTGCCGTCGTCAATAACTAACAAGCTATCATATGGAGAAAATTCATATTCTCCGCCAAAGGATTTAACTTCCCCAGTAACAATATCAACTATCTTAGCGCCATCTCTGATGTTCGCTTTTTGTTTTTCATTAGTTGGGTTAACAAAATAGTGAACATCAAATCCATCATAAACTCGTTTTGTATATCGAACATTAGGATTATCAACTATGTCGTTTGGAGCAATTTCCTCTTCCGTTGCAACTCTTCCGCCATTTTGCTTATATTCGTCAATAAGCGCTTTTGTATTATCTAAAAGAACCGTATCAGGAAGAATAACTACTGTTTTATAACGCATTTCACCTATAACAAAAGTATCGCCATCTACACTTCCGTGTCTCTCAATAAGGGTTTCGTCCCCTAGATGAAACTTGATATGCTTATCCTGTAACTTATTGAGGACGCCGATAAAAGCATCGTTCAACTCATCAAGACCTTTATTATCGCCATTGTTATATAGTGTCCATGCAGTCGTTTGCGGATGAATAACCAAAGTATCACATTCAGGTTTTCCCTCAGCTAAAATCATTCCAACTCGGGAAATAGCATCATTAAAAGTTTTATATTCTTCCCACCAAGGCTGTTGATAAAACATTGCAGGCGGATAGTCTCGTTTTCTAAGACCCCGTAGAGAATATCCTTCAAGATGCTGGCAGAACAGGTTAATCCCCTTAACCATCTGCCATTCGCATACCTTTCTGAATTCTTCAAAGCTTGTGTTATGTCCGCTAAGGCCAAAGCTTTCAGATAAAACCTGTTTTTTACCAAGCTGTTGAGCGGCTGAGCCAACCTGATGACAGTGAAGTTCATCGCGGACATCTCGTGTGAGCCAATCCATTCCAGGAATGGTAAAATACTCATAATGAGGCATTATAGCGCCGTTCGATGTGAGTTGGTCTAAAAGTGTACCCTCGCACACCATATGGCCTGTAAACTCAAGATTTCGCGTCACGCACCAATCATAGAGTCTCTTCATAAAATTGTTTGAGAAAAGGTCAGTAATAAGTTTCCAGAACTTTACTCTGGTATCTTTATAGTTTCCTTTTTCAATAAACAATTCGTCAATAACCAAAAGCAAATCTTCTCCGTATTTCGCCTTATATTCAGCAGGCAAAACAAGGCTCCACGGAATACCGTTTCTTGAAATTTGCGGTTCGTCGGAGAAAAAACCTGTTATCTGGTTCTTATATTTTTTATAATATGGTTCATAGATTTCCTCAATGAACGCGTCTGTAACCTTACTGTCGAGAACATCGACATAGAAAGGATTGATTTCATAATAAAAGTGGTTGCCGTCTATATTGCAAATTGTATTAGGAGTATTCTTCTCTCCTTTTTCCATGCGAAGATATTTCTGCTGATATTCTTCGCCTTTTCCGTTAATCTTGCCGTTTCCAAATCCACTTGGCCATCCGTTTTCGTCATAAACCCAAGGGTTAGTCCCAAGCTCTTTTGCATTTTCTATGGAACAGCCTATATTTTCAAACCATTCATCCCCCATATACTCAGTCTGGAGTCCTCCACGGGCATGCATAATAAACCCACCAAGGCCAGCCTCATACATAAGCTTTACCTGTCGAGCAGTTTCCTTTGTATCTAATTTTTCATTCCAGCTCCAAAAAGGAATTGGTCTGAATTTGTTAGGTATATTCTTAAATTCCATACTACTTCCTCGCAATATCGATTTATAGTTTTATTAAAATTAAGGCGTTGATATACTGCTTAATAATTTTTCAATATATCAACGCCTAAAAATCTTTTACTGAATAAGACTAAATCTTATCAAAAATGAGAAGTTTGCCCGAGAAATCTTCCATTTTCTGACCTCTCTTTGCATGCTTCTGCTCAACGCAGAGGCCATAGTTCATAAGAACCTTACCGTTGTATTTCTCATCTGTGCCACGAAGTTTATATGTAGCATTCTCATCAAGAGCTTCAAGGCATTGCATATTTCTTTCAAAACCTGGAACAGCTCTGGTTTTAAAATAGAAAAGAACAACAGTTTTTTCATCTTTTGAAATATATTCCCATACTGCATAGTTACTTTCAAAAGGAGATTTTAATCTGTAAAGGTCTCCCTTATGAACAATCTCTCTAATCTCTTTGTTCTGCTCTATCTGAGCCTTAATTTCAAGAAGCTCATCATCGCTCATCTTGGTAATATCAAGCTCGTAACCAAGCTGACCGGCCATTCCCATATATCCTCTCATCTTCATAGATGTTGTTCTTCCAATCTGGTGGTTTGGAACAGCAGATACATGAGATGTAACAAACGCACTTGGCATAACAACGCTTGTTCCGTGCTGGATAAGCATTCTCTCCCCGGCATCTGAGTCATCACTTGCCCAGTATTGCTGGAAATAATGCATCATTCCGGCATCAAATCTACCGCCGCCGCCTGCACATCCTTCAAAGAGAATATTCGGGAACGCACCCATAATTCTCTCTAAAATTTCATAGAGACCAAGCATATATCTGTGGGTAATTTCCCCTTGTCTTTCAGGAGGAAGTTTTGCAGAACCGATTTCAGTAAGATCACGGTTTACATCCCACTTAACATATTCAATAGGAGCACTGCTTAAAATATCAGTCAATTTTCCGATAATATATTCACGGACATCTTCGCGGGATAAATCCATTGCAAGTTCATATCTTGCAAGATTTCTGTCTCTTCCTTCTGCGTGGAGACACCAATCAGGATGAGCCCTATAAATATCGCTGTCAGGACAAATCATTTCAGGTTCAAACCATAAGCCAAATTTAAGTCCCATAGCATTAAGCTTTTCACCAAAGCCTTTAAGACCGCTTGGCATTTTTTTAAGGTTAACATTCCAGTCGCCCAATGAACAAGTTTCATCATTGCGGACTCTATACCAACCGTCATCCACAACAAGCATCTCTATTCCTGCTTTAACTGCCTGACTTGCAAGCTCAAGAAGTTTTTCTTCTGTGAAGTCCATATATGTAGCTTCCCAGTTGTTGATAAGAACAGGACGCTCTTTATCACGCCAAGGGCCTTTTGCAAGGCGTGTGCGATAAAGTTCGTGGTATGTTCTTGACATTTCACCCATACCGTTTGCGGAATAAACCATAACAACTTCCGGTGCAACGAACTTTTCATTTACATCAAGATGCCATAAGAAATCTGTTGAGCCTATACCCATAAATGCACGGGCAGCTCCATATCTTTCAACTTCAACACCGCATTCAAAGTTACCGCTGTATACGAAGTCGAAGCCATAGATATCTCCGGTAGTTTCAGTTGAGTCCTTTCTTGCAAGAGCAAAGAATGGTCTCTGTCCGTGAGAACGGCAAACACCTCTATTTTCGATTGTTCTGCATCCATAAGTCAAAGGACTTCTTTCAATATAAGCTTCCCTTCCCCATGCACCATGCAAACAAATAAGGTCATAGTTGTGGTCAAAAAAGTCAAAGCTCATACTCATTATTCTCTGAATTTTGGCAGGAGCATTTCCTTTATTTGTAACCTCGATATTTCTTGTTATAACATCAAGATTTGTGTAAGCTGTATATCTGTGCAAGAATTCAAGGCCTGTAACCTCATCCTTAAAGAGAATTTCAAGGGTCTTAGCCTCATCATCGCTTTCAACATATGTTGATGGAAGGCCTTCAAGTTTCGGCTTAGAATCATAGATTTTATGGGAAACATATGTTAACTTGGTTGTTCTGCTTCCATCTCCATAAGTTGCATGAAAGCCAGGTCTTCTTGTATCACAGCTTCCGAAAGTCGGATATTCCTGACACAATACACCGCTGGAAACAAATGTGCTTCCGCCTAATCCCTCACAGTCAGCAGCAGATGCTTCTGCGCCTGTTCTTTCATCTTCTCTTATAAATTCACTATCCATTACAACACCGCTTACAAATGGGCTGTAATCGTATGTAAACATACCTTCTAAGCTTTCAAGTCTTTTGCCATAATAAAGGTGTTCTAAAACATGTTCACCTCTTAAACGGAAAGCATATGAGGTATTTGGAGTCTGGATGTGAAAAGTTTTTGTATTAGAGTCAAAATTAATTGGCATCTCAAAACCCTCCTGGAGATTAGTCTGCGAAAGGAATTCCTGCAGCTCTCATTGCGCTTTCAAAAGCAGCTCTTGTTTCATCATCAAATGCAGGGAATGGGAATTTTGCATTTCCGCCTGCATGGCCGAGCATCTGAACACCTGCTTTAACGCCCGGAATTACACCAAATTTAAGTAAAACATCAACAACTCTATTTACATTAAACTGATGCTGCTGAGCCTTTGCGATATCGCCTGCTTTAAAAGCCTTATAAAGACGGATATATTCAGGAAGCATACAGTTATATGTGGCGCCAACACCCGCGTCTGCACCGGCTGTAAGACCTAAAAGAAGAGTTTCGTCAGGTCCGTTGATAATATTCATTTCTCCGTGTGTCATATCCTTAAGTCTTAACATACTGAAATAGTCACCGCTACTCCATTTTACACCTGTAATATTATCAATTTCAAAAATCTTTGCAATTAATTCAGGGCTCATATTAGCCTGAGCAGCAGGATGATAGTAAATAATTACAGGAATATTTACGCTTCCAGCAAGCTTTTTGTAGTAATTAAAGATTTCTTCATCGCTGTATCCAAAATAGAAAGGTGGAACTGCAGCGAGTGCATCTGCACCTGTTTTTTCAGCATGCTTTGCAAGTTCAACTGCTTCGAGGAAGTTGATTGAAGCGATATGGCAGATAATAGGCTTTCTGCCTGCAACATGCTTAACTGCTGTTTCGCACATAATTTCTCTTTCTTCTCTGCCCATCAAAACGCCTTCACCTGTTGCGCCGAGAACATAGAAACCGTCAGCGCCCTGACCTAACTGCCAGTCGATTATATCCTTTGCAGCCTGCACATTGATTGTTTTGTTGTCTTCATTAAATGG
>JAFSBJ010000113.1 GCA_017437345.1 Clostridia bacterium
AGCCGTGTTGGCGGTTCGGCTCAGCTTAAAGCCATGAAAAAGGTATCGGGTGAATTAAAGCTTCTATATGCTCAGTACAGAGAGCTTCAGGCATTTTCTCAGTTTGGAAGTGACCTTGATGAAGATACCAAAACCCGCCTTGCTCTTGGTGAAAGAATAGTTGAGGTATTAAAGCAAAAAAGAAATGCACCTGTTCGTGTCGGATGTCAGGTGGCTATTGTATATGCAGTTATAAATGGTTATCTGAATGATATTCCCACTTCAAAAGTGTCAGATTATGAGCAGAGGCTTTTTGAGCTTCTTGAAGCTGACTATAAAAATCTGCTTGAAAGATTTGAACATAATTTCTGTGATGATGAAGATATAGCTATGCTTAAAAAAGCACTTGATGAGATGAAGGGATATAGTATATGGGCGTAGATACAAAAAGCTTAAAAAACAGAATAAAAAGTGTGGATTCCACCCTGCATCTCACAAAAGCCATGGGGCTTGTAGCATCTGCTAAAATCCGTGGTGCCATGGTCAACATGGGAAAAGCCAAAAAGTATTCCGATGCTCTTGAAAACACAGTTTCCATGCTGGCATCAGCTAAGTCGTGTGAGAAAAGCGAATATATGAAATCCGGCGAAAAGGGCAGAATATGCCTTATCGTTATAGCTGGCGACAGAGGCCTTGCAGGTGGATATAATTCCAATATATTTAAGCTCACCCAGAGTCAGGAAGCACAAAGGATTATCCCTATAGGAAAGCGCTCCTGCGATAGATTCGGCTCTGAGCAAATAAAGGTTGAAACCTATAGCTACGATGATGCCATAATTCTTGCAAAAGAGCTTTGCAGGGAATTTAAAGAAAGCAAGTATGAAAAGATTGGAATAGTTTCCACAAAGTATATTTCAATGATGACGCAGCAGGCGTGCCTGGAATGGATACTTCCAATCTCTAAAACAGAGAAAAAAAACAAGGCGGATATCATTTATGAACCCGATGAGAGAACAGTTCTTGAGGCAGTTATTGAAGAATACATTGCCGGCAAAATTGTTTCGGCGGTAAAAATGAGTTTTACCTGCGAAGTGGTTGCAAGACGGTTTGCCATGGATAATGCCGGTAAGAATGCAGGCGAAATGATAGAGAGCCTGAAGCTTGAGTATAACCGTGCAAGACAAGGCGCCATCACTCAGGAAATAACAGAAATTGTTGCCGGAAGCGGCATGTAAGGAGAAGCGAATATGTCAGAATTAAATAAAGGCAGTGTTGTTCAGGTTGTAGGACCTGTTGTAGACATTTGTTTTGACAAGGGAGAAATCCCTGCAATATATAACGCTCTAACTATGAATATAGGAGAAAAAACTCTAACGGTAGAGGTTGCTCAGCATATAGGTGATAACACAGTAAGGTGCATTGCTATGGCATCTACCGATGGTTTAACACGCGGCACCCCCGTTACCGACACAGGCAAACCCATAAGTGTGCCTGTTGGAAGGGAAACCCTGGGAAGAATCTTTAATGTTTTGGGCGATCCGGTAGATAATAAGCCGGCACCAAAGGATGCTCCCAAATGGGATATTCACCGCAGTGCTCCCGAATATTCTGAGCTATCCACCTCCACAGAAATCCTGGAGACAGGTATTAAAGTTATCGACCTTATCTGCCCCTATTCAAAGGGTGGAAAGATAGGTCTTTTCGGCGGAGCAGGAGTTGGAAAAACCGTACTTATTATGGAGCTTATCAATAATATCGCAAAAGAACACGGTGGTCTTTCTGTGTTCACAGGTGTTGGAGAGAGAACAAGAGAAGGAAATGACCTCTATAACGAAATGATGGAATCAGGAGTTTTATCCAATACAACCCTTGTGTATGGACAGATGAATGAGCCTCCCGGTGCCAGAATGAGGGTAGGGCTTTCAGGTCTTACCATGGCGGA